>JAYUFJ010000180.1:0-5432 GCA_043738775.1 Flavobacterium sp.
ATGCCAATTACATTATACGGAACCGAAGCTCAAAAACAAAAATATGTATCAAAATTAGCCTCTGGTGAATGGTTTGGAGCATATTGCTTAACAGAACCAGGTGCAGGATCTGATGCAAATTCGGGTAAAACCAAAGCAGTTTTATCAGCAGATGGAACGCATTACACCATTACGGGTCAAAAAATGTGGATATCAAACGCAGGATTTTGCTCGGTTTTCATTGTTTTTGCAAGGATTGAAGATGATAAAAACATTACAGGTTTTATTGTTGAAAATGTAGAAGGAAATGGAATTTCGATGAACGAAGAAGAGCACAAACTCGGAATTCGCGCTTCTTCAACACGTCAAGTTTTTTTTAACGAAACTAAAGTCCCTATTGAAAATATGTTGTCTGAAAGAGGAAATGGTTTCAAAATTGCAATGAATTCTTTAAATGTTGGACGAATTAAATTAGCTGCAGCTTGTATTGATGCGCAACGTCGCATAATTTCAGTAGCTACAAAATATGCAAATGAAAGGGTGCAATTTAACACACCAATATCTAGTTTTGGAGCAATTCGTTACAAACTAGCCGAAATGGCAACCAATTGTTATGCCGATGAAAGTGCTACTTATAGAGCTGCAAAAGACATTGAAAATAGAATTATAGCTCGTGAAAGCGAAGGGACAACGCACCAAGAAGCAGAATTAAAAGGCGTTGAAGAATTTGCAATCGAATGTTCAATCCTTAAAGTTGCAGTTTCTGAAGATGTTCAAAACTGTGCTGACGAAGGAATTCAAATTTTTGGAGGAATGGGCTTTTCTGAAGATACACCAATGGAAAGCGCCTGGAGAGATGCCAGAATTGCACGAATTTACGAAGGCACAAACGAAATTAATAGAATGCTTTCTGTAGGAATGTTGATTAAAAAAGCAATGAAAGGCCACGTTGATTTATTGGGTCCCGCAACTGCAGTGGCTTCAGAATTAATGGGAATCCCATCGTTCGAAAATCCAGATTATTCGGAATTATTTGCCGAAGAAAAAGAAATGTTGGTAAAATTGAAAAAATCATTCTTAATGGTAGCTGGTGCAGCTGTACAAAAATACGGAATGGATTTAGACGCACACCAACAACTTTTAATGGCCGCTTCTGATATGTTAATTGAAATTTATATGGCAGAATCGACTATTTTGAGAACCGAAAAAATGGCGAAAAAAGAAGGTGAAAACAAAGTAAATGTTCAAATTGCAATGGCAAAGCTATATTTATACAAAGCAGTTGACGTAGTAAATTTAAAAGGAAAAGAAAGTATTATATCTTTTGCCGAAGGCGATGAACAGCGTATGATGTTAATGGGATTACGTCGTTTTACAAAATACACTAATATGCCAAATATTGTTGGGTTACGTGAAATTATTACATCAAAACTTGTTGCTGAAAACGAATATTGTTTTTAATATTTTAAGTTAATTTAAAAAATTGCTTTGTAATTTATTTTACAAAGCATTTTTTTTATCTTTGAATTTGAAAAATTTTTGTTAAAATTAATTACTACAAACTTTTGGAAGAAAAACAGCTTCTTTACTTTAAAAACGACAAAGAATGGCGTAAATGGCTTCATGAAAATCATAATATTCATAAAGGTGTTGAATTGATTTTTTATAAAAACGACAGCAATTTTGAAAGTATGCGCTGGGAAGAAGCCGTAAAAGTAGCAATTTGCTATGGTTGGATAGATTCTACTGTAAGAAAATTGGATGAAGAACGCCGCAAGCAAGTTTTTACTCCAAGAAAAGACAAAAGTGTTTGGAGTAAATTGAACAAAAGCTACATAGAACAACTTTTAAAACAAAATTTAATTCACGAAAGTGGATTAAAAAAAATAGCCTTAGCTAAACAAAATGGTTCCTGGGAAACGCTAGATGCAGTAGAAAATTTGGAAATTCCCGAAGATTTACAAAATGCATTTAATGAAAATAAAATGGCGTTTGATAATTACAAAAAATTTAGTCCATCGTACAGAAAAAATTATTTGTATTGGTTAAACCAAGCAAAAAGAGAAGAAACAAGAATTGTTAGAATTGCCGAAATTATTAAATTTTGTTTGCACAACATAAAATCAAGACACTAATTTTTAAAACCATTTAGTTTAAATCGCTTTGCAATTTATTTTGCAAAGCAATTTTTTTTATATTTGAAAGAAAAAAATGAAAACTAAATTTCAACTGTTTTTCTTACTATTTTCAATCACAACATTTTCTCAAACCGATCAAAAAATTTATGACATTATCAATTCTGTTTCTTCGGCTAGAATTGAAAATGATATTAAAACATTAGCCAATTTTGGAACAAGAAATACTTTTAGTGATACCATTTCACAAACGCGAGGAATTGGTGCCACAAGAAGATTCATAAAATCGGAGTTTGAAAAAATTTCAACAGAGTGTAAAAACTGTTTGTCGGTGTATTATGAAAAAGATTTTGTTGTAAAAAAAGAAGGCGAACGAATTCCGAAAGATGCTTGGGTTGTAAATGTCGTTGCTGTACAAAAGGGTACAAAATATCCAAACCGATTTATAATTATGAGTGGCGATATTGACAGTCGAAATTCGAATACTTTAGATTACGAAGGCGATGCACCTGGTGCTAATGATAACGCATCGGGAATGGCAGGGACTATGGAAGCAGCAAGAATATTATCAAAGTATAAATTTGAAAACAGCATTATTTATTTGGGATTATCTGGCGAAGAGCAAGGGCTTTTTGGAGGAAAAGGTTTGGTAGAATATGCTAAAAAGAACGGTTGGGAAATTATTGGTGTTTTAAATAATGATATGATAGGCAACATTGAAGGCGTTGATGGCATTATTGATAATCGTTCGTTTAGAATTTTTTCTGAACCTAATTCTCCTTTAGAAACCGATTCCGACAGAAAAATGAGACGCAATTTTGGCTTTGAATCCGACGGAAAATCGCGACAATTAGCTCGATATGTTGAAAAACAAACCAAAACTTATATGCCCGAAATGAACCCGATGTTAATTTTTCGTTTGGATAGATTTGGTCGTGGCGGACATCACAAACCTTTTACTGATGCAGGTTTACCAGGTATTAGAATTATGGAAGCACACGAAAATTACAACCGACAACATCAAAACACAAGAGTAGAAAATGGCATAAAATACGGCGATGTGATTGAAGGAGTAAATTTTGAATATGCAAAAAAACTTACTGCAGTAAATGTAATAAATTTAGCAAGTTTGGCTTGGTCGCCGCCTGCACCAAAAAATATTTTTATTGGCGGAATTGTTGAACCAAGTACAAAACTAAAATGGGAAAAATCGGTAGGAGAAGTTGCAGGTTATAAAATTTATTGGCGATTAACCACTTCGCCTCAATGGGAATTTAGTCGATTTGTAGGCGATATTACCGAATTTGAATTAAAAGGAATCGTAATCGATAATTACTATTTTGGAGTTGCAGCCGTTGGCAAAAATGGTTTTGAAAGTGAAGTCGTTTTTACAACAGATATTATTAGAAAATAAAAAAATAAACTACAATAGACACAAAGTTTAAAAATTTGGGTTGATAAAATGAAACTGCTTTGGTATTACAAAAGAACTACTTGTGCCAAAGCAAAACTGTTTAAAAATAGCTGTTTTTGTTTAAAAACTTAAAACTAAGTTTAATTATGACTTTTTTTAAGATTAGCCAAATTCAACTATTTATTCAAACTTAATTTTACCATTAAAGCACACTTTTCACCATCAATTGCAGCTGAAATAATTCCGCCAGCATAGCCTGC
This sequence comes from Flavobacterium sp., assembly GCA_043738775.1. GTDB lineage: Bacteria > Bacteroidota > Bacteroidia > Flavobacteriales > Flavobacteriaceae > Flavobacterium. The sequence goes on from JAYUFJ010000180.1 coordinate 3,789, forward strand.
TCCTTCTCCACAGGGATACAAACCTTTTATATGTAAATGCTCTAAAGTTTCAGGATTTCTTGGAATTCTAACTGGAGAAGAAGTCCTACTTTCTGGGGCGTGAAGAATGGCTTCGTTAGTTAAATAACCTTTCATTGATTTACCAAATTCGGTAAAACCTTCACGAAGAATTTGAGTTAAAAAATTAGGAAAAACTTGCCCCATTTCAACAGAAGTTGTGCCTGGTACATAAGAAGTTTTTGGAATATTTCTAGAGATTTTATTCTGTGTAAAATCGACCATTCGTTGAGCAGGTACTTTTTGAGTTGCACCAGCCAGATGCCATGCATTATGTTCAATTGTTTTTTGAAATTCCAAACCCGCTAATGCGCCAAATTTTTCAAAAGGTTTAAAATCTTCTAACGTTAATTCGATTACAATTCCAGAATTTGCCGTAGCTTGATCTCGTTTTGAAGGTGACCATCCATTGGTAACTACTTCGCCCGGACTAGTGGCGCAAGGTGCAATTACGCCACCCGGACACATACAAAACGAATATATTCCGCGACCATTTACTTGTTTTACAATGCTGTAAGGTGCTGGCGGTAAATGTTCACTTCGATAATCACATGAATATTGAATTTGGTCAATTAAACTTTGCGGATGTTCGGCACGAACGCCTAATGCAAAGGGCTTGGCTTCGATAAAAATTTTCTTTTTATTTAACAATTCAAAAATATCTCTGGCAGAATGGCCTGTGGCGAGAATGAGTTTATTTGCCAAAATAGAATTGCCATTTTGGGTAACAATTCCTTGAATTTCATTGTTTTTTACAAGAATGTCAACTACACGAGTTTCGAATAAAACCTGTCCGCCAAACTCGATTATTTTTTCACGAATGTCTTGAATTATTTGTGGTAATTTGTTGGTTCCTATATGTGGATGGGCATCTACCATAATATCTGGCGTAGCTCCAAAAGAAACTAATAGTTTTAAAATTTTATCAATATCACCTCGTTTTTTTGATCGAGTATATAGTTTTCCGTCAGAATACGTTCCTGCTCCGCCTTCTCCAAAACAATAATTTGAATCGATATTAACAATATGATCAACGTTGATGGCTTTTAAATCACGCCGGCGACCACGAACATCTTTTCCGCGTTCGATAACTATAGGTTTTAAACCCAATTCTATTAATTTTAGTGCTGCGAAAAGTCCTGCCGGACCTGCGCCAACTACAATTACTTCTTGTGAGTTGGAAACGTTTTCATAATTGGGAAGTTGCGGAATTTGATTTAAAAAAAGATCGCCTTTTAAATATACTGCAACTTTTAAATTGAATTTTATACTTTTTTGACGAGCATCAATCGAACGTTTTAGTATTGAAATATGCTGAATTTCAGAAACTGCAATTCGTTCAAGCTTGGCAATGTGTAATTTTAATAGTGAATCGTTATTAGCAATTTCGGGAGTTACTTGAAAAAGAATTTCTTTTGGCATTTTACAAAAATAACAATTTTTTAAATCATTAAAAAAAATTAAGCTCAATTAACTATTGTTTCTATATTACTGGTTTTTTCGCAATAGGGATTGCAGTGGAAATCCTTTTTGGTTTTTTTTAAACCAAAAAGATTGTAACGTAAAGCCCGGTCTTGACTCGTTCCT
>JAYUFJ010000181.1:0-1928 GCA_043738775.1 Flavobacterium sp.
ACTACTTTTACTAGTGATGAAGTTTAAAAGCGCAACTATTATGTTTTTTTAAAATATATTGTACACGAATTTACAATTCAAATTAGGTATAATTAAATTATTTTCTTTATAAGTAATTTAAAAAAATATCAAGCATTACCACTGCGACCACTTTAATTCCATTATTTTTAATTATTGTCGAGCAAAATTCATCAAGATAATAAATCGTCAAAGGTTTTAAAGTTGAAAGTTCTATATTGCTTACAAAAACATTTTTTCATTTGAAACTCGTTTTGTTTTATTAGTTTTAAACATCAGTTTGTTTAAAGTAAATAAGTTAACTTTTATTTTTTTATTTTGACTTAAAATTGTGCTGCAATCAATAAAATATTGAATTCCAATTTTCAAAATTCTACTCTTTTAAAATTAATAATTTATCACGAATTTCTGTAAAATGTTCCCACGGAATAAAATGATTGGCATCTTTTATCGAAACCAATTCCATTGATTTGGCATTTACGAACTCTTTTTGAATAAATGCAGCGTTACTATATGGAACTAATGGATCTTTTGTACCGTGAATTATTAAAACATTAGTTGTTATTTTATTCAAAGTTGGTTTCATCAATTTCAAATCGGTTTTTAACCACCACAATTCGTCGTTGGCAGGTCGAAGTGCACCTGGAACGATATATCGTAATGGTTTAGATTTAAAAATAGGCCTCCATTTTTCTGCAGTTTCCGCATCTGGGTCAATTGCTCCTGCTAAAATAACTATTGCTTTAAATGTACTTGGTTTGTCGACCGCCATTTTTACAATTACTGGTCCGCCATATGAATGCCCTATTAAATAAATATTTTTTCCATTTTGAATTTTATCAATAAAGGTCTCAATTAAATGGGCTTGTTCGAATAAATTTTTTGCATTTCCAAAATCACTATATCCAAAACCTGGACGATCAATAGAAATCATCCTGTATTTTTTTAATAACATGGTATCTTTTAAAAAGTCTTTGTAAGCGTCCCAGCTTCCGGGTGAACCGTGAACAAAAAACAAGGTTGGATTATTTTTTTTTCCAGTTTCTATGTAATGAATTTTTGTGTTTTCAATTTCAATCGTGCTGTCAATATATTTTAATTTTGCGATTTCAAAAAAAGTTTTACTTTCTTTGGGTGACATTCGCATCATTGCGCACGATTGGCAAATAAAAATATAAGCTATTAAGAATGCACCAAACGTTGATTTGATTTTATTATTTTTGATAAACTGCAATTGTTTCATAACTATTTATTTTGTATTGACTGGAATCAAAACTTCTAATTTAATTTGATACTTTTTTTGACATTTCTTCCATTGTGCCAATTCCGTTATCTATTAGATTCAAATTTCAAAATCAACCGTCAATTCAGCAATTTTCACAATAACTTCAACCGCTTTTTGCATACTTTCAACAGGAACATATTCGTATTTTCCGTGAAAATTATGTCCACCCGCAAAAATATTCGGACAAGGCAACCCTTTGTATGATAATTGGCAACCATCTGTTCCGCCACGAATTGGTTTAATAATAGGCTGAATTCCTAATTCAAGCATTGCTTTTTCGGCAATTTTAATAATATGAAAAACAGGTTCTACTTTTTCTTTCATATTATAATATTGATCTTTTATTTCACAAGCTACGATATCTTCACCGAATTGTTTAGCAAATTTATCATTAAATTGTTGTGTCAAATTCAATACAAATACTTTTCGTTTTTCGAAACTATCAAAATCAAAATCACGAATAATTAACTCCAAAACTGTTTCTTCAATGCAACCAGTTAAATGATGCACATGATAAAAACCTTCGTAACCGCTTGTTTCTTGCGGTGTTTCGCCTTTTGGTAATTCACTTAAAAAATCGTTGGCAATTAACATCGAGTTAATCATTTTACCTATTGCATAACCT
>JAYUFJ010000182.1:0-1924 GCA_043738775.1 Flavobacterium sp.
ATCAACAGTTAACTCAAAAATGGAATTAAAATGGGAAAGTTTTGTACGAATTTAGAAAATTTAAGTGAATATGAAATTGCTAAAAGAAGGGTAAATAAAATTAAAAAATTTTACACAGCACTTTTTATTTATGCAATTGGAGCTAGTTTTTTTATAGCTAAAGAATATGCAAATATCAAATTTAATTTCTTTCCGTTAAAATATATAAACAGTTTTGTAATGGTATTGTGGACACTAATTTTAGTGGTAAAAGGAATTAGATTATTTGTGACTGAATCGCTTTTAGGCAACAATTGGGAAAACCAAAAAATAAAACAGTTTATGGAACAAGACCAGCAGCGAACCAATAAATGGAATTAAACCTGTTTGTAATTTAAACTTCAAGTAATGACTATGCTATTTAAAATTATTTTAGTAATTCACATTTTTTTTGGAAGTATAGGTTTGTTTACCGGAACCCTAAACATTGTGCGAAAAAAAGGTGACAAACCTCATTTTATAATTGGTAATTTTTTTTTATATTCAATGATAATTAATGCCATTGCTGGTTTAATAATGTCAATAATGCACAACAATTTATTTTTACTAATTGTAGCAGTTTTTAGTTTTTACATGGTTTGTACAGGGCAACGAATCTTGTCGTTAAAAAATTTATTAAACAACCAACAACCAAAAAGTATAGATTATTGTTTAACATTTGGTATGCTTTTATTTGGACTTGGATTTATTTTTTTTGGATTCTATTTACTTTTTAATCAAAACAATTTTGGTATAGTTTTGATGGTTTTTGGTACAATAAGTATTTTAATGGTTAAAACCGATTTAAAGCTATATAAAGGAAATACAAAATTTAAAAACTATTGGTTATTAATTCATTTACAGCGAATGATTGGTGCTTATATTGCATCGGTGACCGCATTTATAGTTACAGTTGACAAATATAATTTGGGAATAATAGCTTGGTTATTACCTACAGCAATTTTAGTTCCATTAATTATAAAATGGAGTAAAAAACTCGCAGTTAAATTAGTGTAGTTTTATTTATTTACAACTCAATAACAAAAACTTTAAACAATATTAAAGAATGAATATTATTATAATTGAAGACGAAAAACCAGCAGCGCGTTTATTGCAAAGAAAAGTTGAAAAACTTGGTTTTAAAGTAAATCAAATGCTGCACTCGGTTCAAGAATCGATAGAATGGTTTCAAACCAATAATCATCCCGATTTAATATTTCTTGACATTCAGCTTTCAGATGGATTATCGTTTGAAATTTTTGAAGTAATTAAAATAAAATCGGCTGTTATTTTTACAACAGCCTACGATGAATATGCTTTGCGAGCTTTTAAACTCAACAGTATTGATTATTTATTAAAACCAATAGACGAAGACGATTTGGAAATAGCAATCAACAAATTCAAATCGCAACAAGCAAAACCTGAGATTCAACAATTTGATTTTGAACAAATTAAAAGAATGCTTGTAAACCCAGCCGAAAAAACATTTAAAACTCGTTTTACAGTAAAAATTGGGCAACATTTAAAAGTTATTACTTTAAATGAAATTGAATGTTTTTATTCGGAAAATAAAGGTACATATATTCATACCATTGACAATCGTGATTATTTAATTGATGTCATTTTGGAAATAGTTGAAAGTGAATTAAACCCTAAAGATTTTTTTCGGGTTAGTCGAAAATTTATTGTTCCACTTAAAGCAATTAAAGAAATTCAAATGCACAGTAACTCTCGATTAAAAGTAATTTTACCAACCTATAAATTCGATGAAGTAATTGTAAGTCGTGAAAAAGTTCAAGAATTTAAAAACTGGTTGGGATAATTATTTGCAAACTTTTTTAAAGTAGGTATCCATAAACTATTTTAAAATAAAATTAATTAAAAAAGTGAAATCTTTTAAAAAAAC
>JAYUFJ010000183.1:0-5410 GCA_043738775.1 Flavobacterium sp.
ACAACTCGCTTGTTGGTGAATTCGTAAACTTTATGCGCCAATCCGTCAAGGAAATCACGATCGTGCGAAACCAAAATTAATGTTCCATCAAAATCACGAAGTGCATCTTTGATAATGTCTTTGGTTTTCATATCCAAATGGTTGGATGGCTCATCTAGAATCAAGAAATTTACTGGTTCCAATAGTAATTTTATCATGGCCAAACGTGTCTTTTCGCCACCCGAAAGCACTTTTACTTTCTTGGTAACATCGTCACCGTGAAACATAAATGCTCCCAAAATATCTTTTATTTTAGTTCGAACATCGCCAACTGCAATATCATCAATAGTTTCAAAAATTGTAGCATTTTCGTCTAATAATGAAGCTTGATTTTGTGCAAAATAACCAATCATAGCATTGTGGCCAACCTCAACCGAACCCGAATTGATTTCAATTTGTTTCATTATTGCCTTAATCATTGTCGATTTCCCCTCGCCATTTTTACCTACAAATGCTACTTTCTCGCCACGTTCAATAACAATATTAGCATCTTTGAAAATTATTTTTTCTCCATACGATTTATGTAAATCTTTTACAATCACTGGGTATTGTCCAGATCGAATTGCTGGTGGGAATTTCAATTTCAATGCTGAAGTATCTACCTCATCGACTTGAACAATAACTAACTTTTCTAGCATTTTAACACGAGATTGTACTGCGTCCGTTTTAGAAAAAGTGCCTTTGAAACGGTCTATAAAAGTTCTATTATCGGCAATCATACGTTGTTGTTCGTCGTAGGCTTTTTGTTGGTGCATACGTCGGTCTTTTCGAAGTTCGAGGTAATGTGTATATTTTGCTTTGTAATCATAAATACGACCCATTGTAACCTCAATAGTTCGGTTGGTAATGTTATCAACAAAGGTTTTATCGTGCGAAATTACAACAACGGCTTTTGCAGAATTTATCAAAAAATCCTCTAACCATTGTATACTTTCAATATCCATGTGATTTGTTGGTTCGTCAAGCAAGATTAAATCTGGTTTTTGCAAAAGAATCTTGGCTAGTTCAATTCTCATTCTCCAACCACCAGAAAACTCTGATGTTTGACGATTAAAATCGTCTCGAAGGAAACCTAAACCAGTCAAAATTTTCTCTACTTCGGCTTCATAATTAATTTCTTCGATAGCATAGAATTTCTCAGACAAGTCCGAAACGCGTTCGATTAATTTCATGTAATCATCAGATTCGTAATCGGTTCTGATAGTTAATTGCTCATTGATTTCGTCGATTTCTTTTTTCATCGAAAAAATTTCTCCAAATGCTTTCGAGGTTTCTTCCATTACGGTTGCGCCATCGGTTGTCAATAAATGCTGAGGCAAATAGGCAACTACTGCATCTTTGGGTGCCGAAACGTTTCCAGTTGATGGTTTGGCTTGACCAGATATAATTTTTAATAAAGTCGATTTCCCTGCTCCATTTTTTCCCATCAAGGCAATTTTATCGTTTTCATTTATTGCAAATGAAACATCGCTAAAAAGTGTTGTTCCGCCAAATTGAACTGAAATATCGTTTACTGTAATCATTTTTGAATTTATATTAATAAATTTTAAAAATTTTGGATTTAAAATTTTTTTTAAAAATGCAAAGATAGGTTTTATGAAAGAATTTGGCAATTGGAATTTTTGACACTATAAACAATATCAAAATTTATTTTGTTAAATAAAAATACCCCCAAATAGTGTCTAACTTTTTGGGGGCAGTCTATAATTTGGGATTTTTAAAAGCCTACTATTTTTTTTATGATTTTATCGCTTTTTCTTTATTTAGTTTTACAAGTAATTCCTTTTTGGGTTGTTGCGCTTGTAAATCTTCCAAAACATGAATTGCTTCTTCTATATAAATATCTTTTGACAAACTTTCGTGCCAACGTTCCCGTTTTTCTTTCAAAGTAATGTCACTTTTAAACAAAGCCTCTTCATAAGGTAACGATTTAAATTGCAATGAATTGTTATAATCTGCCAACGATTTAAACTTTTTATTAGCATCTTCTAACACTTTTTGTTGCAATTTAAATTTATCAATTTTTAAACTGTAAACATTATCCTTGTTTCTAGTGTCTAACCATTTGGCATTTTCATCAATTAATTGCATTGCTGGATTGTTTTCAATGCGCTTTTTACTACTTTCTATGGCAGCATCAAAATTGGTTTGCTTATTCCAAACTTTGTAATCGGCAGGTTCAATTTTATCCCAAGGCATTGCACTTTCTTCATCTCGTTCGCCCATTTTTAGGTAGGAATATTTATCTGGCATAACAATATCGCTACTAACACCTTCTAGTTGAGTTGAACCACCATTAATTCTATAAAACTTTTGAATTGTTGTTTTTAATGCTCCTAAATCGCCATACGAACTGCCACGAACAAATTGGTTTAAATCAATAACATTTTGAACGGTTCCTTTACCATAAGTTTGCTTACTTCCTATAATTACTGCTCGTTTATAATCTTGCATTGCTGCTGCCAAAATTTCTGATGCAGATGCCGAAAAACTATTAACCATAACTACTAAAGGACCGTCCCATTGAATTCTTGAATCTCTATCGTATAAAACCTCTTTTGTTCCAGATGCTGATTTTACTTGAACTATTGGTCCTTGATCAATAAACAAACCGCCAATGTCAACTACCGTTTTTAATGATCCTCCACCATCGTCACGAACATCAAAAACTATTCCTTTTACATCGGCTTTTTTCAATAATTCTACTTCTTTTGCAATATCTTTTCCTGCATCACGCCCGTCTTTATTTTCAAAATCGATATAAAATTTAGGCAAGTAAATTACACCATATTTTAGTCCGTTTTTTTCAACAACACTTGATTTTGCATACGTTTCTTCAATTTCAATTTGATCTCTTATGATAGAAATTACTACAATTGAACCGTCACTTTTTTTAATAGTTAATTTAACCTCTGTTCCTTTTGGTCCTTTGATTTTTTTAACTACATCGTCTAATCGCATACCAACTACATCAACAGCTTCGGCATTGCCTTGAGCAACTTTTAATACCAAGTCGCCAGCTTCTAATTGTTTTCCGCGCCAAGCAGGACCACCAGAAATTAATTCGGAAATTTCAGTGTAATCATTCTTTTTTTGTAATCTAGCACCAATACCTTCTAATTTTCCTGAAATACTTACATCAAAACGCTCTTTTTCTTCGGGTGCAAAATACGAAGTGTGTGGGTCAAATCGCTCTGCAATACAGTTTACAAAAACAGCAAACCAATCATTTCTATCCAAATCTTTTACAAATGTATAATATTCGTTTAATGACTTTAATGAACTGTCACGAGTTTCTTTTTCTAAAACATCGTAGGTTTTTATTGTAATTGGATCTTTGGGTTTTTCACCTATTTTTGCTGGTTTTGCTCCATTTTTAATAAAATCATCTTGCATTTTTTGCTTTTCGACCAGCGATGCCAATGTTGATAATTTTATTTGACGCAACCATCTATCTTTTAAATCGGTAATGTCTTTAGCAAATGGCAAATGCTCATAATCGGCATTAAAACTTTCGTCTTTTGTGTAATCAATTGGTGAATTTAAAAAATCTTTGTAATAGGTTTTACTTTCTTCGATTCGTTGCATTAAACGATTGTAAGTTAAATCGAAAAAAGTTAAATCTTTATTTAAAATAGCATCGTCAATTTTAGTTTCATAGGTTGAAAATTCATTAATATCTGCCTGTAAAAAGAAACGCTTGGATGGATCCAAAGCCTCAATATATTTTTTATAAACTCCTTTCGAAAAGTCATCGTTAATCTCAGCCGGATGGTAATGTCCTTTTTGAATCACGAAAGCTAACAATTCGAGCAAAAGTTTATCTTTTTCTGGATCTGATTTAGGTTTTTGAGGAATAAAACTCCACAAGCCAATCGCTACAAACAGAACTACTAAAATTATTTTATAGTGTCGTTTCATAAAATTTATCATTGAATTCAATTAATTTTTCATCTAAATTACACAAAAAACTATGCCACAAAATAACCTTGACGCATAATTTTTTGTTAAATCTAAAATAGTTGTTTTTTATCGAATCAAAAATAGATTTTTTAGATTAAAATTTAGATAAAAAAGTTACTTTTGTTTGCAAATTTATAGAAATGTTAAAACCGCTTATTTTAGTTACCAATGATGATAGTATTTCTGCTCCTGGTATTAGAGCATTAGTTGAAGTTATGGCTGAAATTGGAGAAGTTGTAGTAGTAGCTCCAGATAGCCCGCAAAGTGCTATGGGACACGCAATTACAATCAACAACACCTTGTATTTAAATAAAATATCGAAAGAAAACGCCAAAATAACGGAGTACACTTGCTCGGGAACACCCGTAGGCTGCGTAAAAATGGCAGTTAACGAAGTATTAAAGCGTAAACCAGACTTGTGTGTTTCGGGTATTAATCACGGTTCAAATTCATCAATAAATGTAATTTATTCGGGTACGATGAGTGCAGCAGTCGAAGCTGGAATTGAAGGAATTCCGGCTGTAGGTTTTTCGTTATGTGATTACGATTGGAATGCCGATTTTGAAACCATAAAACCATTAGTGAAAAAAATTGCACTTCAAGTATTAAAAAATGGATTAACCGAAGGTACCGTTTTAAATGTAAATTTTCCGAAATTAAAATTTGAAAATATTAAAGGAATAAAAATTTGCCGTCAAGCTAAAGCTATGTGGCAAGAAAAATTTGACAAGCGAACCTCGCCTTTTGGAAAAGAGTATTATTGGCTTTCGGGCGAGTTTGTAAACCAAGATAAAGGAGAAGACACCGATGAATGGGCTTTGGCAAATGGTTATGTATCAATTGTTCCAGTTCAGTTTGACTTGACAGCGCATCATACTATTGGGATTTTGAATAGTTGGGAATTATAAAAAAATGAGAAAAATAGACTTACTTTTAGGGTTTTTTATTGGAATTGCGGGTACAGTATTGGGTACAGAAATATTTTTACACTTAAAAACCAACTTTGATTTATTTACGGATTTTGAAATAATTAAAGCGGAAGGTATTTTAGGAAAAATAATTACATTGGGATCCATTTTAAACATTTTTGTGTTTTTTGTTTTAATAAAAAAAAATAAAGAACTTGTGGCTCGTGGCGTAGTTTTAGCCACTATTTTTTTAGCAATTTTAACTATTTTTTTTCAATGAAATATTACATTATTGCTGGCGAAGCCTCGGGCGATTTACACGGTTCCAACTTAATGAAATCGCTTTTTAAAGAAGATAAAAACGCAGAAATTCATTTTTGGGGTGGCGATTTAATGCAAAAATCGGGTGGTTTACTAGTAAAACATTATCGTGAACTGGCCTTTATGGGTTTTGCCGAAGTACTATTGAATTTAAAAACTATTTTAAACAACATAAAATT
>JAYUFJ010000184.1:0-1919 GCA_043738775.1 Flavobacterium sp.
TTACTGGAGCATCTAAAAATTCAAAGCAATTTTCCATTATTAATGCTGATATATCACTTGAAATTCCTCCAAAGATAGTGTCTTCTTGCAAAATTATGCACTTTCCTGTTTTTTTTACCGATTCAAATATTGTTTTTGAATCTAAAGGCTGTAAAGTTCGCAAATCAATTAAATCACACGAAATTTCTGGATTTTTAGATAAAGTATCTAAAGCCCAATGAATTCCTGCTCCAAATGAAATTATTGTAATATCATTTCCCTCTTTAATTAAAGCAGCTTTTCCAAATGGAATTGTATAATAATTTTTTGGTACGTCTTGATATATAGAACGATACAACTGTTTATGTTCAAAAAACATAACTGGGTTTGGATCATTTATGGCTGTATTTAAAAGCCCTTTTACGTCGAACGGAAATGCTGGATAAACCACTTTTAAACCAGGGGTTTTTGTAAACCAAGCTTCATTGGTTTGAGAGTGAAATGGTCCTGCTTGGGTTCCACCTCCGCAAGGCATTCTTACTACAACATCAGCATTTTCTTGCCAACGGTAATGTGATTTTGCCAATAAATTTACTACCGGATTAAAACCTGTTGATACAAAATCGGCAAACTGCATTTCTACAATTACTTTTTGTCCGTTAATAGACAATCCCATTGCTGCAGAAACTACAGCACTTTCGCAAATTGGAGTGTTTCGAACTCTTTCTTTACCAAATTTTTCAACAAAACCCTCTGTTATTTTAAATGCACCGCCATATTCGGCAATGTCTTGACCCATTATTACTAAGTTTTGGTGACGCTCCATAGATTGGGTTAACGACTGAGATATTGCGTCAACAACTCGTATATTTTCAAGTTCTGATGAAGGATTTATGGATTCAAATTCATACGGTTTGTAAACATCATTCAATTCTTCAAATAAATTGGCTACAATATCTGGTTCGGCTTGAGTAATTGCCCAATTTTCGTCGATTTCGACTTTTATTTTAGATTTAAATTCTTCGTCCAATTCTTCGGATAAAACGCTTACTCTAAGTAAATATTCTTTAAAATTTGAAATTGGGTCTTTCATAGCCCATTCGTCCATTAATTCTTGCGGAACATATTTTGTTCCACTTGCTTCCTCGTGACCTCGCATTCTAAAAGTTTTAAATTCTAATAGTATAGGTCTCGGATTTTCTTTTAATGAAGATTTTAATTCTGAAATTTTATTATAAACTTCTAAAATGTTGTTTCCGTCAATAATGTGGCTTTCCATTCCGTAACCTATGCCTTTATCGGCAAGATTTTGGCAACGGTATTGCTCGTTAGTTGGAGTTGATAATCCGTAACCGTTGTTTTCGATTACAAAAAGTACGGGTAAATCCCAAACTGCGGCAATGTTTAAAGCTTCATGAAAATCGCCTTCAGATGTCGCTCCTTCACCAGTAAAAACGGCAGTTATTTTTCCGTTCTTTTTAAGTTTATTGGCCAATGCGATTCCGTCGGCGACACCTAATTGTGGACCAAGATGCGATATCATACCTATAATGTTGAATTCTTGTGTGCCGAAATGAAAACTTCGGTCGCGACCTTTGGTAAAACCTGTTGCTTTACCTTGCCATTGCGAAAATAAACGGTGTAGCGGAATGTTGCGTGAGGTAAAAACTCCTAAATTTCGATGCATTGGTAAAATGTATTCGTCTTTCTCGAGAGCAGCGGTTATTCCAACAGAAATGGCTTCTTGACCGATGCCCGAAAACCATTTTGAAACTTTTCCTTGTCGGAGAAGAATTAGCATTTTTTCTTCTATCATTCGAGGTTTTAGCAGTTGTTTGTATAAATCTAAGAGTTTTAAATTGGAAAGATTTTGTCTGTCGAAGTTCATTGATTTTTATTTTAAGCCTTGCAAAAATAGAAAATTTTGATTGTAATTGAAT
>JAYUFJ010000185.1:0-1919 GCA_043738775.1 Flavobacterium sp.
TGAATTCTTTTGCAGTTTAGCCTTAATTATGGGTGTGTTTACACGATTAAGTTTGTTTTTCTTGCTATTTTGTATGGGATATATTGTTGTAGTAATTTCCCAATTTAGCATTTTGGAATTGAAAGGTAACGGATATGAATTTAATTCTGCTTTTACTTATTTTATTATTTACTTGGGGTTGTTTTTTACAGGACCGGGAAAATATAGCTTGGATTATAACTGGTTTACCAAAATATAAGTGAATTTATTAATTATAAAAGCGCAATAGTTTTAAACTGTACCCAAAATTTTGTACAAATTTATAATTAATTTTGATACTAGTGAGCTCGATATTTTATCGGGCTTTTTTGATATTTATATTTTACCTCGTTTTTTTAAGTAATAATGCCAAATTGAATATGATGCATAGGTCCTGTATGGTTTCCAAGAATTTGAAACTATAATCATTTCATCTATTGTTTGGGTTTGGTACAATTCTATCATAGTGTTTTTAATAGCAATATCACCAAGCGGAATAATATCTGGCAGTTGTAAACAAAACATCAAATAAACTTCTATTGACCAATTACCAACACCTTTAATTGTGATTAACTCTTTACGGATTTCAACTTCTGTTTTATTTTTGAAGGTTGAAAAATCAATTTTCTTTGAAGTAACTTTTTCAGCTAAATCTTTAATATAAGATATTTTTTGTCGTGATAATCCACACTTTTTTAACTCATCATCGGTAGATTTTAGAATTTTTGATGGTGTAATTTCGCCAAAATAATTAATAATTTTTATGTAACAAGCTTTTGCTGACGCAATTGAAACTTGTTGTTCTAAAATAATATGGCACATAGAGGCAAAACCTTCTTCTCGCTTTTGAATTATCGGATCGCCAAAATTATCTAAAATAAATTTTAAAGTTGCATCAATTTTTAAAAGATGGGTTTTTGCTTTTTGCATCTTAAAATTCTGGACGTAATTCAATTCGAATTCCAAATTTAGGTGATTCTAAACCGTTTACATCGTTAAACTGAGTACGCCAAACAAAATCAATTCGTATTGGGCGAAAATTTCCATAACCAATATTTTCAATTCCAAATCCATATTCGGCATATACTTTTCGATCGGGAGCGGTGTAGTTTAATTTTGAGCGGTTAAAATTAATGTTTTCATCGGAAATAGAACCTAAAATACCACGATAAAATGCAACTTCGCGAAGGTTTAATTTTTTTAAAAATGGAATCCTATTAAACAGCAATCCATTAAAATGATGGTTAAAATGCGCCATTGCATAAGTGTCGGTTACCATATCAAAATAATCCAATAATATAAAAGTTTTGGGCACAATAGAATACCCTTGATTGGCTGGAACGGCAGTTAATAGCGGTAATGGCAAGGCTCCAAAGGTTTTTCCGGTTTCAAAATAAAAATCAAGAACGCCAAAATTACTTAATTGAATAGGTTTTTCGAAAGCAAATTGTAATTTACTGTAACTAAATTGACTTCCGGCAATACCGCTAATGCCTTTATTTAATTTTAATGTTAATGTTGGGTAAAGGCTTCTCCCAAAGCGTTGGTCAACTCCAAAACCATATACAATTCGGTTTGGTGTATAAATTAAAGCCAAACTAGTATTGAAATCGGTTAATTTAGTTTCAATATCCGTTCCGTTGGTACTGTAGTTTATTGAAAAAATATCCTCTGTAGTTGCCGAAGTTATTTTTTGATGTGCGAATGATGTTGTTACGTGAAAATTATTTGTAATTGCTAAATCGGCTACAAATGCATTTTTTTCGATTTTTGAAATAAAAGCGTTTACTCCTCGGTTAATTAATAGATTGGTATTAGAATTACCTGCCCATAAATCATTAATATTTAATGTTTTACCTCCAAATTGAAAATTATCATCCAATCGGGAAGCTCCAATTATA
>JAYUFJ010000186.1:0-1918 GCA_043738775.1 Flavobacterium sp.
CGGAGTTTTGTTTCGTAAATTTTTTATCGACATCGACATAATTCAAAAAATAACTTTCGGGCTGCAAACAAAATTTTATAAACTCGTAATATTTTTGGATATATTCTAAATCATTATTTTGATTGGTAAGTTCGTAATGTTGGCACATTGCTACCAAAGCACGCGCATTATCATCAAGCGTATAACCAGTTGTAAGGTCTGGCTGATTGATAACCGAAAACTGAATCATAGCAAAATCAGTCGTTAAGTTTTTGAAATGATTAAGATTAATTGCTGGTATTTTATAATGCAATTCGATTTTTTCATCACTAATTTTTTCGAATAAAAGCGCATGAGCAATTGCCGAATTTTCCCACGCCGTTGGAGCCAATTTATGAATTCCGTTCGAAGAAATTTCTTTTCTAAGTTGTTCATTATCAAGTAAAATATTAACTTGTTTTGCCAATTGTTTAGGGTTTTCGAAATCGATAATAATGCCTGTTCCATTTTGCAAAACCTCAACAGCATGCGGAATTGGTGTAGAAATAATTGGGCAACCGCAACTAATGGCATACGAGAAAGTTCCAGAAACAGCTTGGTTTCTGTCTTTGGAAGTAAATAGATAAATATCAGTTAATTGCAAATATTCTAGCAATTCATTTAATGGTAAATATTGATTAATGAATTTTACATATTTGTTTAAATTCAATTCATTAATTTTTGCTTCGAGTGTTTCACGGTATTTTTCGCCATCTGTTTTTATTACATTTGGATGCGTTTTCCCTATGACCAAAAACAAAACTTCGGGATGTTTTTTAACAATTTCTCGAAGTGCATTAATCGATGTTTCGATACATTTTCCCGAACTTAATAATCCAAAAGTGGAGATGATTTTTCGACCCGAAAAATTGTATTTTTCTTTTAAAACGTCTTTATTCGTATGCTCTACTAAATGTGTTCCGTGCGGAATTACTACTATTTTTTCATTTGCCATAACATAATCATTGACCAATAATTTTGCCGAAGAATTGGTCATAACAATAAAGCTTTCAACTATTTTATCGATTTCTTGTACATTTTCACGCAATAAATCATCAGGATTTGGCAAAACAGTATGAAAAGCTACAATAATTGGTTTGTTTAATGATTTTAAAAACGCTACAAAATCGGCTTCATTCGATTTGAATAATCCAAATTCGTGTTGAATTAAAACCATTGCAATATTTTGATTTTGGTTGATGTTTTCTGCCAATTCTAAATACGAATTTTGATTATCTGTTTCTAAAACATAATCCACATTTGATGGATAAACATGGTTGTCATTTTGATTTTCTAAAGCACAAATTTTAATGTCAAACGATTTTCGAAATTTGTTATTTAGAGCAAAAATTAAATCTTGAGAATAAGTTGCAATGCCACATTCTCTTGGCGGATATGAGGTAACAAATACAATTTCGGGCAAAATATTTTGATTTTTGATAAACATAGATTTAGAAATAAGATTGCTTTTTCGAACTTTTCTAGTTGAAAAAATAGTGCTGTAATTAGATGTTATTTTAGTTCGCATTTCATTTTTTATTTAGCATTAATTCTGATAATAATTCGGTCAAACTCATTGATGCACAAGCAATTCTCTCATCGGCAGCGCCGTAATAAATATACAATGTATCGTTAATGACAACTGATCCAGTTGGAAAACAAACATTGTTTACTTCGCCTTTTAATTCCCAATCGAGTTCGGGTTTGAATAATGGATAAGGCAATCGAGCCAATTCTTTTTCGGGTTTTTCTAAATCTAACAAAGCGGCACAAGCACAATAAACAAAGCCTTTTATGGTGTCATAAACGCCGTGATAAATTAGTAACCAACCAAATTTGGTTTCAATTGGCGGACAACCAGCACCGATATAACTTATTTCGTGTTTTAGTCTTGGATAAA
>JAYUFJ010000187.1:0-1918 GCA_043738775.1 Flavobacterium sp.
TAATAAAAAAAGACACTTTTTTCAATTAAAAGTGTCTTTTTTTTGGTTGAAAATTTAAATAAGTTTAGCTGAATAATGCTTAATTTAACTTAAATTTGAAGTAATCTTTTTAGCTATGTATTCAAATTCGTCTTTAGAGATAACAACTTTATTAAGAAAACGCATTTCATCAATTTCGTTTAGTGGAATCAAGTGAACGTGCGCATGAGGAACTTCCAAACCGATTACAGACATACCTACACGTTTACACGGAATTGTTTTTTCAAGAGCAATTGCTATTTTTTTTGAAAATAATAGTAACTCGGAATATAAATTATCATCCAAATCAAAAATTTTATTGATTTCTTGTTTCGGAATGCACAAAGTATGTCCTTTAGCATTTGGGTTTACATCTAAAAAAGCCAAAAATTTATCGTTTTCGGCTATTCTGTAACAAGGAATTTCGCCGTTTATTATTTTAGTAAATAGTGTTGCCATAATTTTAGAATAAATTTAAATTATTAGTCTCTCCAAATTTCTATAATTTCAAACTTTAATGCACCGTTTGGAACCGAAATTTCGGCAATTTCACCTACTTTTTTACCAAGTAAGCCTTTACCAATAGGTGATGAAACTGATATTTTTCCCGTTTTTAAATCTGCTTCACTTTCGGCTACCAAAGTGTATTTCATTTCCATACCGTTGGTTTGATTTTTTATTTTTACATTACTTAAAACCAATACTTTTGATGTATCGAGTTGTGATTCGTCAATTAATCTAGCATTTGAATATACTTCTTCCATTTTTGAAATTCGCATTTCAAGCATTCCTTGTGCTTCTTTAGCAGCATCATATTCGGCATTTTCAGATAAATCTCCTTTATCTCTTGCCTCGGCAATATCTTGTGATGCCTTGGGGCGCATTACACTTTTTAAATAATTCAATTCTTCTTTTAATTTTTTTAATCCTTCTGCTGTATAGTAAGAGGCTGCTGTGCTCATATTTTATTTTTTTTATTTGACTTAAAGTATTTAATTACAAAAACATTTTTTTTATTTGTAATCAATCAAAATTCTATTAAAATAGAAAAAATCCCATCGGAATGGGATTTCTTTTTTCAAAGATATATCATTTGGATTTTAAATACTTACTTTTGTTTGTAATTAATAACAAATTTACATAAATAAATTTGTTTGCAACAAAAAATTCAAAAAAGTTACGATGAAAAAATATTTTATTTTTGGTTTCTTGTTCCTCTTCCTTTTTAATTGCAACAAAAGCGAAGTCAATAATGGTAATCAATTTATACCCAATGTTAGTTTCGGAATTACTATTAACACTACCCTCCCTTCGTATCAAAATTTACAATTTGCAAGTAATGCTATAAAAATTAATCAGCCCAACGTAGGAGTTCGCGGTATTATCGTTTTCAATACGGGTAGTGGTTATGTGGCTTACGATGGTGCTTGTCCTAATCAAGCATTAAGTTCTTGTTCCGACTTAACAGTTTCTGGAATTAATGCAACTTGCCCTTGTGATAATGCTGTTTATAATTTATTTACGGGTTTAAGTTCTGGAAAACAATATCCATTAAAAGCGTATCGAGTTGAAGTAAATGGCACTAATATTACTGTTTCGAATTAATTTTATTGTTTTTCTCGTTTTCTAAATCGGCAGCTACTTTTTCAAGTTCCAAAAACCAATTTTCACCAAAACGACGAATTAAAGCCGATTTAACAAACTTATAAACAGGCACTTCCAATTCGGCTCCTAATGAACAAGCTGGATCACAAATATCCCATTTATCATAATTTACAGCTGCAAATTCGGTAAAATCTTTTACACGAATAGGATATAAATGACAAGACACTGGTTTTTTAAAATCAATAATTCCTTGGTTATAAGCTTGTTCAATGCCACAAAGTGCTGTTTTTTTGTC
>JAYUFJ010000188.1:0-1915 GCA_043738775.1 Flavobacterium sp.
GTAATTTCTGATTTTAACGAAGTTGGTTTACCTTCAATTTTCCATTTGTATTTTTCATTATTTATTGTTAAATCGTAATTTCCTCGAATATCTTTCAAATTCAAATCGTTGACAACATATTTGTTTCCTTGAACCCAATTTTCAAACAATATAGTTTTTTCTTCAAAAATATCGCCCGATGTAATATTGAAATTAGCAAAACTACCCACATTTAAACTACCAATTTCATTGTTTTTGCCCAATATTTGTGCCGGAATTTGAGTCAACGATTCCAAAGCTTTCGTTTTATCGAATCCTAATTTAATGGCTTTTAAAAGATTGGTTTTAAAATCGTCTAGCTTTTTTAATTTATCGGTTGTTAAAGCAAAAATAATATTATTGTTTGCTAATACTTTTAAATTAGTTGGTGCCTGATTCCAAAATTTTAAATCCGAATAATCAATTTGATTTGCTAAATAGGGATCAGAAACATCATAAGCATCAGGAAAATTTATCGGAATTATAAATTTTGAATTCGTATTTTTTATTTCTTCAATTCGTTCAAACTCGTTACCCGAACCTTTTAAAACGTAATTTAATCCAAATTCTTTGGCTATTTTTGAGGCTCTTACACTGTTCAATTTATCTTCGGTTGTAAAAATTTGAACTAATTTTTCATTATTTATTAAGGCTTCCAACGATATATCTTTGGTGGTCGAATTGCCATTTTTGTACCAATTCATATCGAGATACATTTGCCTAAGTAGCGCCATCATTCCCATTAACGAGCTTGGGTACGATTGATTTGATAAAACACTTCGTGAAAAACTAAAGTGATTCGAAATTTTATCAGATAATAATCTTAAACTACCGTCGTTATTATTTAATGCAATTAAAATCCCCGTTCCTCTAGCAATTCCGTCGTGTTTATGTGTTGCAACTACGCCAAATCCTGCTTTTAAAAACTCTTCGGCTTTGGTTTTATCATATTTAAAATCATCAATAGCATTGTTTTCAGTTTGTATATGTTCATTCCAATAAGCACCATTTTTTTTTGTGTCGTAAACCGGACTTGAATCTTGATTTAAAATTGATTTGGGTTTTTCAATACCAAAACTTGTATAAATATCAATAAACGATGGATAAATATACTTTCCGTTCAAATCGATTACTTTTGAATTTTTTGGAATTTCAACGTTATTTCCAACTGCAACAACTTTCCCTTTTGCAACAATCAAAGTTCCTTTTTCGATAATTTGAGTTGCAGTAACGTAAATTTTGGCATTTGTAAATGCCATAAAACTACTGTTTTTATTTTGAACACTTTCGTTAATTGGAAAATACTCTTGTCCGAAATTTTTTATAGAAAATAATACAAGAAATATTAAAATATTTTTCTTCATTTTTGGTTAGTTAAGTTTTGATAAATTTATGAATTCAATTTTAGTTCTATCTTTAAATTTATTGTTTTAACATTTTTTTTGGTTTTTAGTTTAAAACTAATTTAACCAGTTGGCTGTAATTAAATAATTTGATATTATTAATTGGTCTATCAAATATAAATTTATTAATAAATTGAAATAAAATTAATGCTGTTATTTTCGCTAAAATTGCTTCGCCAATTCGCCTTCTGGACTCGAGTCACAATTCAAAGAACTTAAAACATCTAAAACTTATATATATATTTTACAATATGTAACTTAAATGTTGAATTGTTTAACGAATTTAAAATTCTGAATTTCAGTATAATGATTAATTAATATTTATTTTATTTTACTTTATATAATTACACTAAACGGATTAAATATGATACACGATTATAAAAAGTGATTTTGCTTAAACAAAATCCCTTTTTATATTACAATTTTTACCAATCTCAACTCACGTACTTTTGTGGCGTTTTGGAGTGCGGTTAGTTAATCAAAACTTAACATCA
>JAYUFJ010000189.1:0-5389 GCA_043738775.1 Flavobacterium sp.
GATAATCCAAGCATTGTACCTCAAACTTCTCGTAATGAATACACTTTTTAAAAAATTAAAAAGCAGTTATCATGTAATTTTTGCTCTTAAAAAGCTTTGAATATCGGTCGGAATTACATTTTTTTACCGATTTCGTTATCTTTTTATCAGCAATTAAATAAACCAACTGTTCAAACTGCAAAGCAATTACGAAGATTAAAATTTAAATAAAAAAACTAGTAAAACAAATTTACTTGAAAAACTATTACTCTTGCACATCGTTTTTTGTTTTTTGCAAAACCAAATTTCGATTTTAATTGCGATGCCCTTAAATTGGCTTCTTTTTTATTTGTTTTTATTAAACAACAATGATTATTTTAATCTAAAAGTCTATTTTTTTGGGAAATATTAATTAATTCGGCGGTGTTTTTTGCTCCAAGTTTTGTCATAACGTTTCTACGATGTGTTTGAACGGTCAAAAAACTTAAAAATAAAGAATCAGCAATTTCTTGGGAATTTTTGCCATTTTTAACCAAAATTAAAATCTCTTTTTCGCGTCTTGTTAATGTTGGAAATCTCTTTAGATCTGCAATATCTGGCTTTGCAATAATGGTTTTTACTTCGTTACTAAAAACTATTTCGCCAGCTATTGCTTTTGTTATGCAATCATAAAATTCTTCTTCTGTCGCGTTTTTTAATAAATAACCATTGGCACCATTTTGAATAAATTGCATGACCAAACTTCTTTCGGACTGGCTACTCATTCCCAAAACTATGATTTTTGGAAAATTGGTTTTAATTAGTTTACACAAATCTATGCCGTTACTTTCCGGCATAAATACATCTAATAATATTAAATCAATTGGATTAGTTTTGGCATATTCAAACACTTGATTGCCATTTGTAAAACTTGAAACAACCTTGTATTTATCTGATTTTGATAAAAATAGTGAAATACCCGCGATCACCATTGGATGATCGTCGATGATTACAATTTTTATTGATTTAGGCATTTTTTAAAATTTTAATATCCTCAGACACATTCAATTCTATATTAAAAACTGTTCCTGTTTGTGGTTGCGAATCGATTTCGAGTTCGCCTTTCAAGAAATCTACTCGGTTTTTTATGTTTTTTAATCCCATTCCCTCAAAAAAATTGGCTTTTTTTGTGTCAAATCCCAAGCCATTATCTTCAACAGTTATTAAAAAAGTATTTTCATGTTGACTGCAATTTACCAATATTTCTGTAGCATTTGCATATTTCAATGCGTTATTTATTAGTTCTTGAATAATTCTATAAATAGTAATTTGTTTGCTTTCGGAAATATCTTTTTTTGTACCAAATTCTTGAAATTCAATAACTGTTTTTTCGTTCGAAAATCTTAAACATAAATCTTTTAATGCTGCAACTAGTCCAAGTTGTATTAAAGATTCTGGCATAAGGTTTTGGGCTATTTGTCGCAATTCTGAAATAGAATTGTCTAGTTGTAAATTTACATTTTCAAATTCGTTTTTATTCGAATGTTCTATTCCAGAATAATAAAGTTTCAATCCAGAAAGCATGCTTCCCAAACCATCATGCAAATCTCTGGCTATACGTTTTCGCTCTAACTCTTCTCCTTGCAAAAGTGCATTTGACACATCTAGATTTTTTTTGTTTTCTAAAGATTCTAACTTTTGACTGAAATCAATTTCTTTTTGCTTTTTCTGATTTTTAAAATATTTCCAGATTATAAAAATACTAATAAACAATACCGAAACCAATAAAACTAGCAACAAAATGTTCAATTGATTGTTTCTAGCGACTAATTTGGCTTTTTCTTTTTGTGCCAAAAGTTGGTTTATTTTTTTTTCGTTTTCGGTTTTATTAAATTTTGCCTCGAGGGTTACAATTTGATCTTTTATTTTTGCGGCATTTAAACTATCGTTTAAAGCTATATATTTTTCTGAATAAAAAAATGCTTTTTTCCAATTTTCAACTTTACTGTATGTTTCGGATAATACTTTTAAATGATTTTTTTTGTCGTCTGGAAAGTCAACAGTTTTAAGAAGATTCTCTATAATTGTAATTGCTTCTGGATATTTTTTTAAACTAATTAACGATACATATTTTCCAGTTTCGAGTCTATTTTCGGTTAATGAATCGTTTGATAATTTACATTTTTGAATCCCTTTGTTATACACATCAATAGCTTTGGAATGTTGATTTTGTTTATCGAAATACAAAGCTTCTACATAAGCAAATGTGTCATTGAAATTAGATTTTGGGTATTTTAATAAGAGCGATTTTATTTTGACAATATTAGCATTTGCTGCATTAAATTTTTTAAGTTCAATGAGGTTTTCGGTATTTATTATTAATGTTTCGGCTTTTGCTTCGGATAATGTTGGTGAGTTTTTCTTTACTTTTTCTATGTAAAACTGTGCTTGATTCATGTAATAATCGGCTTTTTCTCGTTGTTCGGCGTTCATTAAAATTACACCTATTGCCTTATAAACATGACATGTTAACTCATCGTCTTTACTTTTTATTGCCAACGGAATTGCTTCGGAAATCAACATATTCATTGCTACGGTTTCACTTCCTTCACTTTGAAGCATAATGCCGTAATTTTGTAAAATCACAACTTGTAAACGATATGATTGTCGATTATTAAATTTTTTTAAATCTTCTCTCGCTTTCAATATGCTTTTAATGAATGCTTTCGAATCCCCTTTTTCTATAATAGATAGAGTGTTATAGTATGTTGACTCGGCCTTTAGATACGGGAATTTATTACACAAACTCATACCTTTGTCTAAATAAAAATGAGCTTTTTTAAAATCATGGTTCATTGTAAAAACTTTCGATAATCGAAAACTGTGTAAGCATTTAATACTATCTGATTTTGTAGTATTTACAATATTTATAATGCTATCAGTATATTTTGTGTTTCCTCCTACCGAAAAACTACGTTGAGAAAACAGATTCGAAACAAATAAAATGGATATAATGAGTAGAATATGGTTTTTCATAAGATTGAAATTATTTTCAAATTTAACCAATTTTGTTGATTTTCAACAGTTTTAATAAATTTTATACCTGATTATTGGTATTAAAAATTACTCTTTTTTTGGTATTGTAGTTTGCAATGTTTGGTCATTACTTTGTATAAGTTCAAACATAGCGTTTGAATTTATTTAAACACAATTTAAACCAATTTATTATGAAAAATTTATTTTTATTTTTAAGCATTGTAACATTAACAATTAGTTCTTGCTCAAAAAAAGACGATGCACCAGCAGCAGCAGCAGCAGTAACTTGTTTCTCTGATACTTACAATGGAATCTATGTTGGTTCAGATGGTAATCAACCCCAAACACCTAGTGTAACTGTAAAGTTAACAAAAACAGGTTGTGATACTTGTACTTTAGAAAGTTCTCAATTAGGTAATAAAAATGTTGTTAGCCTTTCGGCATCGGCAAGCGGCGGTTATGCTGGTAAACTTTCAGATGGAACCGCAGTTTCTATTGCCTTAAATGGTTCTCAATTAACGGTAACTTGCACGGGTTATGCATTTGGAGGAACTAAACAATAATTTTAATTCATTGTTGTTCGATAAAAAAGTAGCCAAAAAGATGCTTCATTAAAGTAATCGTAATTTTGTGTTGCAAAATACAATAAACTACAAGTAAATGTAATTATTTTTCTTGTAAATCTATTTTACTCATCTTATTATAAAATGTATCTTTTCAATTACTTTCAATTGATAAAATTTGTAGAGAACCCCAAAAAAGATTGAGTAATTGATAAAAAAATAGATCAAGCATCATTTTTTTAACACCTGTTTTTTAAATAATTAAAAACTAAACTACTGTATAACAAATAAATAAAAATGTCCGATATTAATTAATATCGGACATTAATAATTCTAATATATTTTATTTTATTTCCTTCCCATCGGAAAATTTTTAGCCCGCATAAGCGCTTCTACTTTTGCATCACGACCACGAAAAGCTCTGTAAGCTGCTCCTTGATCGGTAGTGTTACCAACTGAAAAAATATTTTGTAACAAGCGTTTTGATACTTTTTTATCATAAGGACCTTTTGCCTCGGTAAAAGCCTCAAATGCGTCGGTGCAAATTACTTCGGCCCATAAATAACTGTAATAACCAGCCGAGTAAGAATCACTAGAAAAAATATGCCCAAATTGTGGTGTTCTATGTCGCATTACAATTTCATTTGGCATAGCTAGTTCGGCCAAAGTAGTTTTTTCAAAGGCATCCGGATCATTTATTGGGTATTGAGCCATATGCAATTTCATATCAATTAATGCACTCGAAATTAATTCGACAGTATTGAAACCTTCGTTAAAATTGGAAGCTTTTTTTATTTTATCCAACAACGATTGCGGCATTGGTAAACCAGTTTTATAATTTAAAGCATATGTTTTTAAAACTTCTGGCGTTGATAGCCAGTTTTCTAATAATTGTGAAGGAAACTCAACATAATCGCGAGCTACCGATGTACCCGATAAACTTGGATATTTTACATTACTGCACAAACCGTGTAGCGCGTGACCAAATTCGTGAAATAATGTGTTGGCATCACTCCAAGAAATTAAAGTAGGTTGACCATCAATACCTTTAATAAAATTTGCATTGTTTGACACGATTGTTTGAATAGTACCATCTAGTTTTTGCTGGTCGCGATAAGCATTCATCCAGGCACCAGAGCGTTTACCTTTACGTGCAAATGGGTCGAAATACCACAAACCTACTGGTTTACCCGAAGTTTTATTGGCAACTTCCCAAACTTTTACATCTTCTTGATATACTGGAATATTGGTTACAGGTGTAAATTTTAAATCAAATAATTCTCCTGCAACCCAAAACATTCCCTCTCGTAATTTATCCAATTGTAGGTACTGTTTTACTTCATTTTGATCTAAGTCGTATTTCTCTTTACGAACTTTTTCGGCATAAAAACGATAATCCCAAGGTTGTATTTTGAAAATTCCTTTTTCAGAATCGACTACTTTTTGCATGTCGGCAACTTCAACTTTTACTTGTGCTACGGCGGGTTTCCAAATTTCTAACATTAATTTCATTGCAGCTTCGGGCTTTTTTGCCATAGTATTGCTCAATTGCAAATCGGCATGGGTTTTAAATCCTAATAATTTAGCCCGCTCCAAACGCAATTTTAAAATTTCAACAATTACAGCGTTATTATCCTGTGCATTGCCATTATCGCCCCGATTAACAAACATTTGCCAAACTTTTTCACGTAATTCGCGATTCTTAGCATAAGTTAAAAATGGTTCAACCGACGAACGTGTATTGTTTACGCAACCTAAACTACTTAATTTTCGTTCTTTGGAATTGGATTTAATAGTTGTTTTTAATTCTGGCGAAAGTCCGTCAAAATCGG
>JAYUFJ010000190.1:0-5379 GCA_043738775.1 Flavobacterium sp.
AGATGGAAATTATCCAAACTTTACAGTAATTACGAATAAAAATTCTTACTCAACCAAAAATGTTGTTGTTGCAATAGGATATTCAAATACTTTTGCAATTGAAGGTCTAATGCAATATGTTGTTGAACATAAAAAGGCAGTTGTTGAAAAACAAAGAATTCAATTAATTAATAACGATCACAAAGTTGCAGATGGAATTTATGTTGCAGGTACATTAGCGGGATGGCGCAGTCAACTGGCAATTGCATCGGGTAGCGGAGCAGCTGTTGCTACCGATATTTTGACTTTTTGGAATAATGGAATTTCAACACAAAGCCACGATTCAATAAATAAGTAATCTATTTTAAAACTGCTTTTATCATTGCATCTTCTTTTAAAATGATTTGATAATATTGAACTTCACCCAACAATTGTCGAGCAAATTCAGCTAATATATACCGATTTACAATTTCGCTGTTTTTTGATAAATTCAATTCTAACCCTGACTTTTTTAGATAATTTTGAAAACTTAAGTCGTACTTTTTAGTTTTTAATGTATTAAAAATAACTTCGGCATTTAAACCTGGAAGCAAGTTTTTCGGTTTGTCTAATTCTTCAAAAACAAAATGACTTACCACACCTGATTGAAGAATATATTCCAAACTTTCTTGACCTTGAATAGTTGACATAGGCACAAAAACATCAGGAACTATTCCGCCACCGCCATAAACAATACGTCCGTTTTTAGTTTTAAATTTTAAAGAATCAACTACTTTCATTTTATTTTTTTCATACAGTTCACCATTTTTAAAACGGCTTTCAGATTCTTTAAAGTAAACTTCACTTTCGCCCTTTTTATACGGTTTTTGTATGCTTCTTCCGCTTGGAGTATAATATCTTGCAATAGTTAATCGTACTGCCGAACCATCATCAAAGTTCATTTCACGTTGAACCAATCCTTTCCCAAACGAGCGTCGCCCAACAATTGTTCCTCGATCGTTATCTTGAATTGCACCAGCTAAAATTTCACTTGCCGATGCTGAATTTTCATCAATCAAAACAATTAATTTTCCGGTTTCAAAGTCACCTTTGCTTGTTGCAAATGTTTTATCCTCAATTCCTTTTTTGTTTTTGGTTACTACAATTAACGATTTGTCTATAAGTAAATCATCTGCAATTTGAACTGCAATTTCTAAAAATCCGCCTCCATTTTCACGCAAATCTATTACAAGAGAATTCATTCCTTTTTGCTTTAAATCAAGTAATCCTTTGTGAAATTCATCAAACGTAGTTTCGGCAAAACGGTTAATTTTTATATAACCAAAAGTATTGTTTATTAGCATTGAAATATCAACACTTTTTATAGGTATCGTATTTCGTTTAACATTTACTTTAAAAATTTTATGTTCCAATTTTCGATAAATTGTAAGTAAAACATCGGAATTTATATTACCTCGAAGTTTATTAAATAAAGTGTCGGTTGCCAATTTTTTGCCAAAAAGTTTAATGCTATTGGCATACAAAATTCGGTCGCCGGCTTTTATACCTGCTTTTTCGGCCGGACTGTTTTCGATAGGTTTTACAACCGCTATGGTATCGTTAAAATTATAAAAGTTTACACCAATACCTACAAAATCTCCTTTCATACTCTCGGCTAGTTCTTTTTGTTGATTTGATGGAACGTAAACAGAATGCGGATCAAGTTTACCGAGAATTGAATTTACAGTTAAATCAACTATTGAATCGGTTTTTACATCGTCAACATATTCGGTGTCAATAAAATCAATTAATTTGTTGAGCTTTGTTTTATAATTGTTTTTGGCAAATGTTGATTTTTGTATCGGATAATTTAAAAATCCGCCCAAAACAACTCCTAATGCTATGCACGAGAAAAATAATAATGGCAAATAGATTTTATTGATTTTCATACTATTATATAAAACAAATATAACTTATAGTTACTCAAGGTACAAAAAACATTAACAACATTTTTATAAGTTTATCTAATATCTTTTATTCGAATTTGCAAATTTATTTCACCATTAAACTCATTCTCGTCAATAGAGTAAACGGCTTCAAATGGCTGTTTGTTAACAGTTAAATTCATTTTTTGTCCTAATCCAAAACCTATCGCAGCAATTCCAACCGAATTGTTTTGTTTAACAAACAGTTTTAAATGCTCGTTGTTTTGCCCAATTGTTTTAACGTATCCTGTATCATTAACATTTTTTGAAATAAAAATAGGAGTCATATTTTGTGGTCCAAAAGGTTCAAATTGATTTAAAATTCGCATAAATTTCGAATCAATGTTTACAAAATCAATTTCGGCGTCAATTAAAATTTCTGGTGTTAACAATTCTGGATTTATAGTTTCTTGAACCGTTTTTTCAAAAGCATTTTTAAAATTTTGATAATTTTCTTCTTTTAAAGTCATTCCTGCAGCATACATGTGTCCGCCAAATTGCTCTAAATGCTCCGCACAGTTTTCAATTGCATTGTACACATCAAAATCTTTTACCGATCGTGCTGATGCGGCTAGTTTACTTCCACTTTTTGTAAAAACCAACGTTGGTCGGTAATATGTTTCTATTAATCGCGAGGCTACGATACCGATAACTCCTTTGTGCCAATTGGGTTGATAAACTACTGTTGTAAATCGATTACTTTCATTGTTTTGTTCAATTTGCAAAAGTGCTTCAACGGTTATTTGTTTGTCTAATTCTTTTCTACTTGAGTTATATTGTTCAATTTCTAATGCAAATTGTTCTGCTTGGTCTAAATCATATTCTGTTAATAAAGCAACTGCTTCGTTACCGTGTTTTACTCGTCCGGCGGCATTAATTCGGGGTGCTATTATAAAAACTACATCGGTAATTGTTAGCGTTTTTTTCTTGATATTTTTAATCAATGCCTTAATTCCAGGCCTTGGATGTGTGTTAATAACATCTAATCCAAATTTTGCTAAAACTCTATTTTCACCCGTCATTGGCACAATATCTGCTGCAATTGCTGTTGCTACTAAATCTAAATACAACACCAAATCATCAATAGTTTGATTTCGATTTTGAGCCAAAGCTTGAATTAATTTAAAACCAATGCCACAACCGCAAAGTTCGTCGTAAGGGTAAAAACAATCTTCACGTTTAGGATCTAAAATCGCAACCGCATTTGGCAATTCTTTTCCTGGTCGATGGTGATCGCATATTATAAAATCAATGTTTTTATTATTGGCATAATCAATGTGGTCAATCGATTTAATACCACAATCCAATGCGATAATTAGTGAAAAATTATTGTCGTCGGCAAAATCAATCGATTTAAATGAAATTCCGTAACCCTCTTCGTAACGATCCGGAATATAAGTCGCTACATTTATATAATAACTTTTTAAATAAGATGAAACCAACGAAACAGCTGTAGTTCCATCAACATCATAATCACCAAAAACTAAAATATTTTCTTGGTTTTCAATTGCTTTTTCAATTCGAAAAACAGCTTTGTCCATATCTTTCATTAAATACGGATTGTGTAAATCATTTAACGATGGTCGAAAAAAACTTCGTGCATCTTCAAAAGTTTCAATGCCACGTTGTAATAACAATATTGATATCAATGAATCAACTTGTAAGGCCAAAGCCAATTGATTAATTTTATCTACAGATGGTTTTGGTTTAATAGTCCAACGCATTTTAATTGTAATAATAATTTTTTTTTAAAAGAACGTTTTGCTGCTTTTATTTAAGGTAAAATGAAATTATAACGTTAAACAAAAATAGGTAATTTTTTATTTTTTATTATCACACAAAAATAAAATATCTTCTAAAAGTTGTTTTACATTTTTAACACCATCTTCGGTTGGTCCATTTAAATTAGTTCCGTCATAAAAGCCGCGAACTTGACGTTTTGCATCTACTAAAACAAAATTTTCTGTGTGAACCATATCGAACAATTCCGAAGGTTTGCCAGTTTTTACTGCCAAATAAGATTTACGGGCTATAAAATAAATATCTTTTTTGTTACCAGTAACCAAATTCCATTTTGAGTCAATAACGCCTTTTTGCAAAGCATATTCTTTTAAAACCTTAACCGAATCAATATCAGGAGTAACCGAATGAGATAATAAAAGTACTTTTGAATTGTTTTTAAGTTGATTTTGCAACCAAACCATATTATTGGTCATTTTTGGGCAAATGGACTGGCAGGTAGTAAAGAAAAAATCGGCAACATAAATTTTTCCTTCGTAATCTTTTTGAGTAATTGTTTTTCCATTTTGGTTGGTAAAACTAAAATCAGCAATTGTATGATTAAATCCAATATGTTGAATCGTTGAATCGACCATTTCGGGGTTTACGTCAAGCGGATTGTATATTGGAAGCGACTTTTTAGGTTTTAAAACCGAATAAAAAGCCGTTAAAGTTATTACAGAGAAAACGATAAAAAACCCAATAAAAATTCGATACCTTTTAAATAATGAAACCATTTTAATTTTTTTACAAATTTATAAAACAGAAATCCAATAATGTTAAATATACAACTAAATGATATTCTATTAAGTTATTTTTAACAATTTCGCAAATTTAATTCAATAGATTTGTTATAATTAAATAAATAATAAATATGAAACCAAAAAACACATTTAAAATTGGGTTTTTGGCAATTGGATTATTGGCATTAAATCAAATTGATGCACAAGTAAAACAACCCAAAGCAAATCCTGATTTAATTAAAAAAACGGTAACTTCTAAACCAGTTAGGCAAACCAAACCAGGTATTAATACTGATTTAATGGATAAAACCGTAAAACCAAACAACGATTTTTTTAACTTTGTTAATGGAACTTGGTTAAAAAACACCCCAATTCCGGCAGACAAAACCCGCTGGGGAAGTTTTGATGAATTGCGTCAAAAAACAGATAAAGACGCATTGGCAATTTTGGCTGCTGCCACCAAAAGTGGAAAGTACAAGTCATCATCCGATCAAGGAAAAGCAATAAACGTTTACCAATCGGTAATGGATACAATTGCTCGTAACAAAGCAGGCATTAATCCATTGAAACCATACTTGACCAAAATTGACGCGGTTAAAAATGTTCAAGATTTGCAAAAATTAATGATGGAATCGGAAGCTACCGGAAGCGGCGTTGGCTTTTTTGGAGTAGGTATTGGAGCAGATGAAAAGGATAGTAATAAAAATTCCGTAAGTATTGGTCCAGGAGGTTTGGGCTTGCCCGATCGTGATTATTATGTTTCAGACGATAAAGATTCGAAAGAAAAAAGAGCAAAGTACGAAATTCATGTTGCAAAAATGATGCAATATTTAGGCGATTCTCCTGAGCTTGCCAAAGCTAACGCTGCAAAAATTTTAGGGTTAGAAATTGCAATGTCAACCCCAAGATTAACA
>JAYUFJ010000191.1:0-5378 GCA_043738775.1 Flavobacterium sp.
AGCTACAAACTTTTCATATAATCCAACTAAAAAATGGGGAATTAATGGGTTTGCTATTTTTTCAAACTCGACTACAGAATTAGAAACTAGCTCACAAATAAATTTTTTAGCGCCAAATAATGTAAAACAAAATAGTGTTGAAAATTCGATTCAAAAAAATAAATTCGGCTTGTTTAAGTTAAGTTCAAAGTACAATGCGAATGATAAACTACAAATTGATTACGACATTTTAACCAAATTATCCAATCAAAATGAAGTTTCAAATTTGTTTAGAACTGTAATTACAAATGCAAGTGCTTCGGAAAACATTTTAAATGATAAAAAACAAAATCCCGTTTCGATTACTCAAAATTTAAATTTTTATTATACAAAAAACGAGAAAAATATTTTTGCTTTTGAAAACACATTTTTATATCAAGATGAAAACCCGTTTTTAAACGTGAATTTACAAAACCAACCATTCAATTTATCTGGTTTCACTTCGGGTCAAAATCGAAATGACATTACTCAAAATCGATTTGTAAAAACGAATAAATTTGATTCAAAATTGGACTATTACTATGTTTTAACTTCAAAAAGCAACATTAATTTAACTTTAGGAAACACCTATTCCAATCAAATTTTTAATTCCGATATTTTTCAAATATTGGATAACAAATCAATAAATAACCTAACCAATTTTGAAAACTCAAATCAAGTTAAATACAACTTTATAGATTCGTATTTAGCGTTTCATTACAAAATTTTATATAAAAAATTTACATTTACACCAGGAGTTAGTTATCACAATTATATTTTAAATGACAATCAACTAGCAAGTAGCAACAAACGAAATTTTAATAGAATTTTACCAGATTTATTTATTCAATATCAATTAAAAAAGTCGGAGTCGTTAACTTATAATTTCGGAATTACTAATAATTTTACCGATATAACTCAACTTGCCGAAGGATATGTTTTAAACAGTTACAGTAGTTTGTTTAGGGGTAATCGAAATTTAGAAAACGCAACATCGCAAACCCACTCATTGACTTATTTTAAATACAATATGTTTAATTTTGAAAACATAAGCGCAAATATTACCTATTTAAAAAGCATTGATGCAGTAAAAACCAATGCAAATTTTGTAGGAATAAATCAAGTCTCGTCTTCCTATAATTCTAATTTTGCCGACGAAAATTTTTCTGCTCGAGGACAATACGGACGTTCCTTTTTTAGATATTATAAAGCTTCCTTGAGTGGAAATTTAAATTGGTCAAAATTTAATAACATTCAAAACGGAAATTTGTTAACAAACGAAAGTTTTACTAAAAGCTATACTATCAAAGCTAGTACCAATTTTAAAAAGGTTCCAAATTTAGAGCTTGGTTTCAATCAAACTATTAACAATTATCAAGGAAATAAATTCACAACCAACAAGCCTTCTGCTAAATTGGATTATTTCTTTTTAGATAGTTTCTCTTTTGTTTCTGAATACGAATTTTACAATTATTTTAATAATGATCGAACGGTAAACAATAAGTATGATTTTTTATCAGCAAGTTTTATATATTTAAAAAACAAAGACAGCAAACTCGAATATAAAATTTCGGCAACTAATTTGTTGAATACAACTTCATTAAACGATGATAGTTTTTCCCAATTTTCTACCAGAACTTCGCAATATATTGTGCAACCACGATATTTAATTTTTACTTTAAAATATAATTTGTAAATAACTTTTAGTTAATAAATCATTACTTTCATTAAAGTATTTTTAATCAATACAGTATTAAAACTGAAAATTAAATTGGGTTTAATAATAAAATTCACTAAAACCAAAAACCCATCAAGAAACTAATCTCGATGGGTTTATAATTTACATATATTCTCTTATTTAGTATTGGTTTTGGTGAAAATTATATCTCAAAAGCAGATTTCACTTTATCAACAAAATCTAGTTTTTCCCAAGTAAACAATTCAACTTCAACGGTTTTGGTTAATCCGCCTGGTGCCGAAAAAGTTTTAGTTACTGTTTCTGGTTTTCGTCCCATGTGCCCGTAAGCAGCCGTTTCACTATAAATTGGATTTCTTAATTTTAAACGTTGTTCTATAAAATAAGGTCGCATGTCAAAAATCGCTTCTACTTTTTTACTTATTTCGCCATCAGTTAAATTAACTTTTGATGTACCGTAAGTAACTACATTAATTGATGTAGGTTTTGCAACCCCAATTGCATATGATACTTGAACTAAAATTTCTGAACATACTCCAGCCGCAACAAGGTTTTTAGCAATGTGACGCGTTGCATAAGCAGCACTTCTATCTACCTTACTTGGATCTTTACCCGAAAATGCACCACCACCGTGAGCTCCTTTTCCGCCGTAAGTATCTACAATAATTTTTCGTCCTGTTAAGCCAGTATCGCCGTGAGGTCCGCCAATAACGAATTTCCCTGTTGGGTTAATGTGGTAAGTAATATAGTCGTTAAATAAATGAGCATATTGCGGATATTTTGCCTTTACCCTTGGAATTAAAATCGAAACTAAATCCGATTTAATTTTTGCCAACATTTTTGATTCTTCATCAAAATCATCATGTTGTGTCGAAATTACGATTGCATCAATTCGTTGCGGTTTATTATCGTCGGAATATTCCAACGTAACTTGTGATTTTGCATCAGGGCGAAGGTATTTTATTTCACTATTTTCTCTTCTTAAATTCGCCAATTCTATCAATAAAGCGTGTGATAAATCTAGCGCCAATGGCATGTAATTTTCGGTTTCGTTTGTTGCATAGCCAAACATCATTCCTTGATCACCAGCACCTTGTTCCTCTTTACTAGCCCTATCTACACCTTGATTAATATCTGCCGATTGCTCGTGAATTGCCGAAAGAATTCCGCAAGAATTCGCTTCAAACATATACTCGCTTTTTGTATATCCAATTTTTCTAATTACTTCTCTAGCAATGTTTTGAACATCTAAATAAGTGTTCGATTTTACTTCACCGGCCAAAATAACTTGACCAGTTGTAACCAAAGTTTCGCAAGCTACTTTAGATTCGGCATCAAAAGCCAAAAAATTATCAATTAACGCATCCGAAATTTGATCTGCAATTTTGTCTGGGTGACCTTCACTCACAGATTCTGACGTAAATAAATAAGCCATAATACTTCTATTTTAAATTAGTTTTTATACCGATAAATTGATTGCTTATAAAATGTAAAGGAGAGAAAATTCTGCTTTAGCATTTTTTTAACGAGGTTGCAATCAGTCAAATTTTTCCTCTTTTTAACTCTGCAAATATAATCATTCCTTTTTTTATTTTTTATTTTTTTTAAAAAAATATTAAACACTTTTTATTAGTCTTGTTCAAACTAAAATTTTATTGATAAAAAAACTTTGTTTTTATCATTGTAAATTATATAAAGGTATTGATACTTTAACGATTTACAGGAATGGTTTATAATTTCATGTTTTTTTTGACTTTAAAATTTTCTGTTTGAGATAGCTAAATGAAATATTTTATTGTTTTGTGAAAATAAAACTATATAAATCAATTATTTTAGAATTTAAATCTAATTAAATGTTTTTAAATAATAAAATTTAGAAAATATAACTAAAATATTTTTTTAAATAAAAAAATATTTTTAAATTTGTACCTTAAAAAATAATCAAATGATTTTAATAATTTGCAATAAGTGTTTCTGTATGTGGAAAATTTCCGTCGAGAATACTATTGCTTAATTTTAAAAATTAAATTATAAAGCAAAAGCTTCTCTGAAACGAGAGGCTTTTTTTATTAAACAAAAAAATGAATATAGTAACTTTTAAAATAACAACTTGTATGATGATGTGCACAATGTGTTGCAACAGCACTTTTTATTACCAAAAGCGAAAAAAATAATATAGTTTTTATAACTATCCTTAAAGTCTCTTTGGTAAGCCATCCAAAGAGACTTTTTTTTTAAAATCTTTAATCCCTTAATATTCTAAAAATAAATAACCCTTTAAATTTAAAAAAAATGAGCACATTAAAATTCGCAACAAACGCTTTACATGCAGGGCATGATGTTACTAAAAATGCAGGAACTAGAGCGGTTCCAATTTATCAAACTACTTCGTATGTATTCAACAATTCCAATCACGCAGCCAATTTATTTAATCTATCCGAGACTGGATTTATCTATACTCGAATAAACAATCCGACTAACGATATTTTAGAGCAACGCCTTGCAGCACTTGAAGGCGGAATAGCTGCTGTAGTTACCGCTTCGGGGACTGCGGCAATTGCAACAACACTTTTAGTATTATTAAAAGCTGGCGACCATATTGTTGCATCTAGCAGTTTATACGGAGGTACTTACAATTTATTAAAAGTAACTTTACCTCGTTTAGGCATCACAACAACTTTCGTTGACCCATCTGATTCTGAAAATTTTACTAAAGCAACTCAAGAAAATACAAGAGTTTTTTTTGCAGAAAGTTTAGGAAATCCAAAATTAGATGTACTCGATTTAAAAGCAATTTCGATTCAAGCAAAAGCGTATAAAGTACCTTTTATTGTTGACAATACAGTTGCAACACCTTATTTGTTAAATCCCATTGAACACGGTGCCGATATTGTAATACATTCTTTAACAAAATACATTACAGGCAACGGAACTTCACTTGGTGGTGTAATTATTGATGCAGGAAACTTTGACTGGAGTAACGGAAAATTTCCAGAATTTACCGAGCCATCAGCTGGTTATCACGGATTGAAGTATTATGAAGCACTTGGTGCCGCATCTTTTATTGCCAAAGTTAGAATTGAAGGATTACGCGATTTTGGAGCAACTTTAAGTCCGTTTAACGCATTTCAAACCATTCAAGGCTTAGAAACATTAGAAATCAGGATAAAAAAACATTCCGAAAGTGCATTAGCCTTAGCGCAATGGTTACAATTACAAGAAGAAGTGGCTTGGGTAAATTATCCTGGGTTAGTAACCTCAAAATATAAAGTATTGGCCGACAAATACCTCCCAAACGGTAAAAGTGGCATAGTAACTTTCGGCTTGAAAGGCGGATTTGAAGCTGCAAAAAAAGTTACAGACAGAACCAAATTATTCTCACTTTTAGCCAATATTGGTGATACAAAATCATTAATAATACATCCTGCAAGTACAACTCACCAACAACTTTCTGATACTGAACAAGAAACAACTGGCGTAACTAAAGATTTAATACGACTTTCGGTTGGATTGGAAGACATTGAAGATTTAAAAGCCGATTTAAAAGAGGTATTTGAAACTATAAAAGCATCTCAAAAAATATAATTAAAATGAGTACATAAATTATAAGCCTTTCACGAAGTTTAAAATACAATGTATCTATAAATATTGAAAGTAATACATT
>JAYUFJ010000192.1:0-5372 GCA_043738775.1 Flavobacterium sp.
TTTACACCTGATTCCAATTGAAGTACTTTTTTTCCAACAGCATAAGCCGACATTGATTCACCTGGTCTATTCGTGTTGATAACATCTGTATATTGAGCAAAATTGAATTGATAACTCAACATTATTGCCAAAATTATAGAAAATTTTAATTTCATTTTTAAAGCTTAGATATAAAATAACAAAAAACAAATGTAGTTATTTTATTAATTATTTAAGATATTTGTATGTTTTTAGGTAATCAAAATTTAGTAATTTTGAAAAAAAATATACAATGCAAACTGCTGGACTTAGTAATTTTTTAGAATCGGTACTTATTTTATT
The DNA here is from genome assembly GCA_043738775.1 of Flavobacterium sp. GTDB lineage: Bacteria > Bacteroidota > Bacteroidia > Flavobacteriales > Flavobacteriaceae > Flavobacterium. The sequence continues at coordinate 322 of JAYUFJ010000192.1, forward strand.
TGCAATTTACTACGTAATTAAGTTTTTAGCACGTATTTTTTTGCCTACTTTAGCAAAAAAAGTGATGGAAAAAGCAGCTGAGCAATTTCAAAAACAGCAACAAAATCAATACAATTCGAGTCATAATATGAATGATATAAAATCGGAAAAGCCCAAAGAAACAAAAAAAGTGGGTGAATATGTTGATTTTGAAGAAATTGATTAATTTAATTACAAATTGTAGATTTTAAATTTCAAAATAGTAACACTTAATTCAAATAATGAAGTTTTTTCAAAAATTTTATCCGCACGCACTAGCTTTTTTAGGTTTTATTTTTTTAGCTTTAACCTATTTTAGTCCTGTTCTAGAAGGCAAGAAATTATATCAAAGCGATATCATACAATATACTGCAATGGCAAAAGAGCAAAATGACTTTCGCGCCACCGAAAATGCCGAACCGTATTGGACAAATTCCGCTTTTGGTGGAATGCCTACATATCAATTAGGAGCAAATTATCCACACAATTATATTAAAATGATTGATGAAACATTACGGTTTTTGCCTAGACCAGCAGATTATTTGTTTCTCTATTTTGCTTGTTTTTACATTATGCTATTGGTTTTAAAAGTAGATCCTTTAAAAGCTTTTTTTGGCGCATTAGCGTTTGGTTTTTCTACATATTTAATAGTTATTTTAGGAGCTGGACACAATGCAAAAGCTCATGCTTTGGGATATATGCCATTAGTAATTGCGGGATTTTTATTGGTTTTTAGAAAAAAATATATCAATGGTGGTTTGCTAACACTATTTGCTTTTGCTCTAGAATTGAACGCAAATCACTTTCAAATGACCTATTATTTTATGTTTTTATTACTGTTTATAACTATTTATTACAGTTATAAACTCATAAAAGAAAAAGATTTTTTATCATTTTATAAAATAATTGGAACATTTGTTATAGCATTAATTTTAGCAATTGGAGCCAATGCAACAGGAATTTTAGCCACCAAAGAATACACTAAATTTAGTACTAGAGGCAGCGGAAACTTAACATTTAACCCAGACGGAACAAAAAAAGAAGGTACTTCAACTTTAGATAAAGAATATATTACACAATATAGCTACGGAATTTCTGAGAGTTTTAATTTAATTGCTCCTCGCCTATTTGGCGGTTCAAATGAACAACCACTTTCAAAAGATTCAGAAATGGTAGCTTATTTACAAACTCAACCAGCATCGGAAACAGAGACAATATCAAAAGAAAAAGCCGAGCAATATGCAACCGGGGGAATGCCGATGTATTGGGGAGATCAGCCGGGTGTTTCGGGCCCAGCTTACATTGGAGCAATTGTTTTTTTCTTGTTTGTTTTGGGATTATATCACGACAATCGAAAATTAAAATATGTTTTTTTAACTGGAATTATTTTTTCATTAATCCTTTCGTGGGGAAAAAATTGCTCTTTAATAACCGATTTATTTATTGATTATATGCCTTTGTATGATAAGTTTCGAGCAGTTTCATCCATTCAAGTGGTTCTTGAATTGTGCGTTCCGGCTTTGGCAATAATGGGATTGCAATCGTTTATGGCAACTGATGAAAATTCGAAAAAAATTGATAGTTTGAAAAAAGCAACCTTAACTGTTTTAGGATTGTTAGTTATTTTATTTTTTGGAAAATCGATGTTTAATTTTTCTGGGTTGGGTGATGCTGGAATAATTCAAAATTATGGACAACAATTTTTAGATGCCATTAAAACAGATAGAAAAAGTTTATATTCGGCCGATTTATTGCGCACGCTTTTCTTTGTTTTATTAGCCGCATCAACTTTATTGTTTTTTGTAAAAAATAAAATTTCAAGTACAATTGCGGTTTTAATTATCGGATTTTTCATGGTTTCCGATTTGTATTTTGTTGACAGAGATTATGTTAAAAATAAAGATTTTGTTGCTGCCTCAGAAGTTGATTCTCCGTACGAAGAAACACCTGTTGATCAAGCCATTTTAAAAGATAAATCTAATTATAGAGTGTTTGAAGTTGCCGGAGATATGTTAAATGCTCGACCATCATATTTTCACAAATCAATTGGGGGTTATAGTGCTGTAAAGCCACGAAAAATGCAAGAATTATTTGATTATCAAATTGCAAAAAACAACATTGAAGTTTTGGATATGTTGAATGTAAAATATATTATTACACAATCTGAAAAAGGGCAAGATTCAATAATTTTAAATACCGGAGTCAACGGAAACGCTTGGTTTGTAAAAGAATTAAGAACAGTTAAAACGCCCGATGATGAAATGAAAGCATTGACAAAATTGGATACAAAAAATGTTGCAGTTCAATGTTTAGATGGTGAAACGAAAATATCAGCAATTCAAAAATTTGAAAAGGATACCCTCGCTTCTATTAAACTAATAAATTCAAAATCAAACGATTTGATTTATGAATCAAAAAATAAAAATGATGGTTTGGCCGTTTTTTCTGAAATTTTTTATAAAAATGGCTGGAATGCCTATATTGACGGAAAAATATATTCTCATTTTAAAGTAAATTATACCTTAAGAGCACTGCAAATTCCGTCGGGAAGTCATAAAATTGAATTTAAATTTGAACCAAAAGTTGTAAAAATTGGAAGTTTGATTTCTTTGATTAGCTCTGTATTAATTGTTCTTTTAGTACTTTTAAGTGTTTATTTTGAGAACAAAAAACAAATAAAAAAAATGTAATATTTATTTTGAATCGTGAAAAAAATACTTTGAATTTTGATTTACGATTGGATATTATGAATTCGGCAAAAAAACCTAGTAAACATATTGTTTTAGAAATTAAAAAAAATGTTTAAATTACTCAAATAAATTATGTTACTGTTTATTAATAAATTATGAAAATCTAATTATTGCTTAAAAAGCATCAAATTTAATAAAAAATATTTTAGCTATTAAAAAATTAGAAACTATCAGTAAAAAATTGAAATCTAAAAATAACAAACTATTAATAATTACCTACTATTGGCCACCAGCTGGCGGTCCAGGAGTGCAACGTTGGTTAAAATTTGTAAAATATTTACCCTATTTTAATGTACAACCTATAGTTTACATACCTGAAAATCCTACGTATCCAATTATTGATAAAGGCTTGATTAATGAAATTTCTGAAAAAGCGATAATTTTAAAAAGACCAATTTTTGAACCCTATCAAATAGCATCGTTTTTTTCGAAAAACAAAACCAAAAAAATTAGTTCGGGAATTATTCCTAATCAAAAAAAGCAATCTAGATTTGAACAAATTTTACTTTGGATTCGGGGCAATCTTTTTATACCCGATGCCCGGTTTTTATGGGTAAATCCATCGGTAAAATATCTTATAAAATATATAAAAGAAAATCAAATTGATACAATTGTAACTTCGGGACCACCGCACAGTTTGCATTTAATTGGATTAGAATTAAAACGTAAATTAAACTTAAAATGGTTTGCCGATTTCCGAGATCCTTGGACAACAATTGGGTATCACAAACAATTAAAATTATCGTCGTATGCCGAAAAAAAACATAAAAAACTAGAACAATTGGTTTTAAATTCGGCCGATACAATTGTTGTAACTAGCAAAACGACCAAAGTGGAGTTCCAAAAAATAACTAACAAACCAATTGAGGTAATTACTAATGGATTTGATATTGAAAAAATTGATAAACAAACTTTAGATTCTAAATTTAGTTTGGCTCATATTGGTTCTTTTTTATCAGATCGTAATCCGAAAATTTTGTGGAAAGTTTTATCCGAGTTAGTAAATGAAAATAAAAAATTTAAAGATGATTTAGAAATTAAAATAATTGGAGCCGTTAGTGAATCCGTTTTAAATTCAATTTCCGAATTCAAATTAAATTCATTTTTGAATAATTTAGGTTACCTTTCGCATACAAAAGCTCTTGAACATCAACGAAAATCACAAGTTTTACTGTTAATTGAAATTGATTCTGAAGAAACAAAAAGCATAATTCCAGGAAAATTATTTGAATATATCATTTCCGAGCGACCAATTATTGCTATTGGCCCAAAAAATTCTGATTTTCAAGAAATTATTGAAGAAACCAATACTGGCAGTTTTTTTGAATATGATGAAATAGAAAAATTAAAATCTAAAATTTTAGAATTATATTCACTTTATAAACAAAATAATTTGAAAGTTTCAATCATTGGATTGCAAAAATATTCTCGTAAAAGTTTAACAGGAGATTTGGTTAAAGTTTTATTTAACTAATCGAATTAAATAATTTTATATTTTAAAAAATATTTTTATTCTTCGTGAGGCTCATCATTTATTACTTTATTGCCAATTTCACCATCACCAGCAAAAATAGCAATACCATTTTTTTCTAAAATATAACCATTTTTAGCAATCAATTTATATTCTTTATAAATCCATGGGTTTGGTTTTGTTGTTCTTGATAAAACCATAGAATCTTCTTGACCTGCTAAAAAAACTTCTGCCAAATTTCCATCTTCGCTAAATAATACATAAGTAGAGTAAATAGCTTCATCGTTTTTTTTAACAATTGGTTCCAAGGCAATTCCGTTGAAAATTTGAACACATTCTTTATTAACTTTACTCCAAGTGTAACCCGCTGATGCTAAACAACCATTTTCATCTTTATCGGCACCAACAATAGTTGAATCTTTCATAGTAATTGGTTTAGAATTAATAGTTTTTAAATCAATTTTTTCCTCTTTTCTACAAGAAAAAAATAAAACTAAACTTAAAATTAATAAAGTTTTTTTTATCATAATTTAATTTTTTATTTATTAGTTATATAAATTCACTTGAATTCAACTTTTTGAAATTATTTAATATTTTTGTTTAGGATACAATTGGGTTTCAATGATTTCGAAAGAAATTGAATTATCATTATTAACAAAATATTTTAATAAAACTTCGCCCCAAAGAATTCCATCACTATAATCTGCTATAATCCAATGATGATAAAGAAGGGAATAAATTTACGGGCCAAGTTACAATGGGTTCACAAAAATTTATAATTAATAAAATAAAACTGTTAAATCACCGTTGGA
>JAYUFJ010000193.1:0-1906 GCA_043738775.1 Flavobacterium sp.
AAAATATAAATAATGAGCATTATTATTAAAATTCACGCCCGACAAATTTTTGATTCACGAGGAAACCCAACTATTGAAGTTGATGTAGTTACTGAAAACGGCGTTTTGGGTCGTGCTGCTGTACCCTCAGGAGCTTCAACAGGCGAACACGAAGCAGTTGAATTGCGTGATGGAGGAAAAGCATTTTTAGGCAAAGGTGTTATGAAAGCCGTTGAAAATGTGAATATTACAATTGCAAATGAATTGTTAGGAACTTCGGTTTTTGAACAAAACTTGATTGATAAAACGATGATTGAACTGGACGGCACACCAAATAAATCAAACCTTGGTGCTAACGCCATTTTAGGAGTTTCATTGGCTGTAGCAAAAGCTGCCGCAAATGAACTTGGATTACCTTTGTACCGATATATTGGTGGAGTTTCTGCCAACACCTTGCCCGTTCCTATGATGAATATTATTAATGGTGGTTCTCATTCTGATGCGCCAATTGCGTTTCAAGAATTTATGATTTTTCCTGTAAAGGCACAATCGTTTAGTCACGCAATGCAAATGGGAACAGAAATTTTTCATAACCTAAAAAAAGTATTGCACGATCGTGGTTTGTCAACAGCCGTAGGAGACGAGGGTGGTTTTGCACCAAATTTAGCTGGCGGTACCGAAGATGCTCTAGATACTATTAAAAAGGCAGTTGAAAATGCAGGATATAAATTTGGTGACGAAATTATGTTGGCTTTGGATTGTGCTGCATCTGAATTTTATGTTGATGGAAAATACGATTACACAAAATTTGAAGGTGAAAGTGGTAAAATAAGAACTTCAAATGAACAAGCCGAATATTTAGCAAGTTTGGCTGCAAATTATCCTATTATTTCAATTGAAGATGGAATGCAAGAAGACGATTGGGAAGGATGGAAATATTTAACCGAACTAATTGGAAATAAAACACAATTGGTTGGAGATGATTTGTTTGTAACCAATGTTGAACGTTTGTCAAAAGGAATTAAACAAGGAATTGCGAACTCAATTTTAATAAAAGTAAACCAAATTGGAACTTTAACCGAAACTATTGCTGCTGTTAATATGGCTCACAATGCAGGATATACATCGGTAATGAGTCACCGCTCGGGAGAAACAGAAGACACTACCATTGCCGATTTAGCCGTAGCTTTAAATTGTGGTCAAATAAAAACCGGTTCAGCTTCTCGTTCTGATCGTATGGCAAAATACAATCAATTGCTTCGAATTGAAGAAGAATTGGGAGAAACAGCTTACTTTCCGGGTGTAAATGCTTTTAAAGTGAAGTAAAACTCTTTACTGTTTTTAATAAAACCCTTTCGAATATTTATGTTTTGAAAGGGCTTTACTTTTCCTAAAACTTTAAAATAAAATTAACGAAATCGTTACCGCAAAAATTTTTAAATCAAAGGTTAATTTCCTATGTTTGTAAGATTATAGAATTATAAGATACAAAATACAAAAACGATGTCAAAAATAGCAACATTAGAACTAGATGGAAAAAAATACGAATTCCCTGTAATTGAAGGATCTGAAAACGAAACTGCAATTGATATAAGCAAGCTTCGTGATGTATCTGGAGCAATTACAATGGATCCAGGTTACAAAAATTCGGGCGTTTGTTTAAGCAAAATTACATTTTTAGATGGTGAAGAAGGAATTCTTCGTTACCGTGGTTATTCAATCGAAGACCTAGCAGATAAAGCTGATTTTTTAGAAGTTTCGTATTTAGTAATATTCGGTGAATTACCAACAAAACAGCAACTATCTGATTTTGAAACCAATATTAGAAAATATACTTTAGTTAACGAAGAAATGAAAAACATTATTGATGGTTTTCCTAAAACGGCTCATCCGATGGGAGTTTTATCGTCGTTAACTAGCGCATTAA
>JAYUFJ010000194.1:0-1905 GCA_043738775.1 Flavobacterium sp.
TCTTGTTGATCTGCTGCTATATTTTCTGATTTTTCGATATAATTCAATACAAACTCTTGACATTTTAAAGCTTCATTAAATTCATTTATTTCATAGTAACAATTTCCTAAAGTTTGATTTGCAACAGCTTTATGGTCTTCATAATTAGTAAATGTCATTGCCTTTTTTGCATTGTAAATTCCTAAATTATATTTTTTTTGTTTAAAATTTATAATTGCCAATGAGTTTGTATTAAAAGCCATTAAATCTTTATTAAACGGATGTTTACTTTTAATGATTGCTAGTTTAACGTATTTCAATGCGTTAGCAGTATCATTCATTTCAATATAAATCAAAGCTAAATTTGAATATAAACCTTTGATTAAATTATTATTAGAGTCATTTTTATCAATTAACCCAATTGCAGTATTCATAAATTTTAAAGCTTTATCCAATTGATTGGTACTTTGATACATATTGGCAATTTGGTTATAACAAGTTAAAATGTCCAAATTATCATTTAATTTCAATTTCCTAAAATCTGAAATTGCGATTCCTAAATAATAAAAAGATTTTTTTAAATCGTTTTTTAAATAGTAAGCCAAACCCAACAAATAATTTAATTTTGCAATTTGATATTTGCAGTTTGTTGATTTAGAAAATGAAATTCCGTTTAAAGTAATTTTTAAAGATTCATCGTTTTTACCCAATTTTATACAAGAGTAGCCTTCATTAAAAACAGCATTTAAATACCCAGCTTTGTTATTAATTTTTAAATAAAGAGTGGCTGCCTTTTGGGAAGCAATTTTTGAAAAATCATATTTTTCTAAATTGCTATAATTTTTCGATTGTATTAAAAAAAAATTTGCATATCCAGTTAAACTATTATTTTTTTTTGAAAGCAACCAAATTTTACTATTTATTTCTATACTTTTTTTAGTGTCAAATTTTTGATATTCTTGAGCCAATAAAAAATAATTTTTTATTAAATCACGATCGGTTTGTTTTTTTGAAACTTCAAATTGTAAACTATCAATAAGTTTATTGTTTTGCGAGTACAACAAACTGCAAAATAAACTTGAAAAAATTAAAGTTAAAAATTTTATTTTTTTATTCATTAAAATCAATTGATTTTTTATTCAAAAACATCAAACCATTTTTCAACCATTTGCTTTTCAGAGTTAGTAACATTTATATTAATAAATTCATTGGTAGAACTATTGTATTGATACTTTAAACTCCACTTTTTATGTTTTTGTGCCAATAAAATAATGCTATTACAAACAAATTCAATTTCTTTAAAAGTAGTTGTTGGATGTATTGACATACGAATCCAGCCAGGTTTTCGTATCAAATCGCCCAAAGTGATTTCCGAAACTAAATCGTGCGACATTTGCTGGTCAACGTGAAGCAAATGATGTCCATAGGTACCAGCACAACTACAACCTCCTCTTGTTTGAATTCCAAATTTATCATTCAACAATTTTACTCCTAAATTAAAATGAAGTTCGTCAATATAAAATGAAATCACACCTAAACGATTTTTATGTTGAGCAGCTAAAATTTTAATATTTTCAACGTTTTGTAATCTTTGAAATACGTAATCAACCAATTCATTTTCGCGTTCCAAAATATTTTTAACACCCATTTTTTCTTTTAGCTGAATTGCTAAAGCAGTTTTAATAACCTGTAAAAAACCCGGAGTTCCACCATCTTCCCTATCTTCAATATTATCAATGTATTTATGTTCACCCCAAGGATTTGTCCAGCTTACAGTGCCACCTCCTGGACAATCGGGTACGCTATTTTTGTATAAATTTTTATTAAAAAGTAAAACTCCCGATGTACCAGGGCCGCCTAAAAATTTATGTGGCGAAAAGAAAATAGCATCCAAATAAGATTCTTCATCATACGGATGCATATCTA
>JAYUFJ010000195.1:0-1905 GCA_043738775.1 Flavobacterium sp.
ATAAATTAAAGACCGAACTTCCAAGTACAAAACCAACTTTAAAGTTTGCCTAAAACCCCAATTGCGCCAAACCGCTGTTGGCAGAAGTTTATTTTTTTATTACTTTTTTTATGTATTTTTTATTTTCAATTTCAAACTTTATAAAGTATAATCCAGATTTCAATTCAGTAACTTCAATAGTTTTATTATCAAATTCTTCCATTAGTTTTTGTCCGTTTATATTAAATATTTCGATCTTATTTACGGGTATTTCAGAATTAATATTTATAAAATTTGACGTTGGATTTGGATAAATACTAAAACTATTAATTTCTTTTTTTTCGATTCCTAAAGTTGTTCCAAATTCATCTGCTCCGCAATCAATTATTCCTTCTTCGATTCTTAATTCGTTATAAAAATCTGTTTCGGAATTCGATGATAAATAAGTTGGATTTCCAGCGTTTTTACTAGGAGAATTTGTTAAAATATGAAAGTCAGGACTTGTAATGTTTGCAATAGTTAATAATGGATTTGCAAACAACGAGTTTGAATTAGTTCCTGTCCCACTTTTAAATGCTGTAAATCCTGTATAAGTTGTTCCGTTCCAGTCTGCTATCAAACTTGTAATGCCTGTTTGGCAAAAAACAGTGTTGTAATTAAAACTTAATGTTGGTTGTGTTAGTTCTGCAAATGCTAAAATATTTTGTGTTCGTGTATAAAAAATATTATTTTCAATTACACTATTTTCGCTATAAGAAAGATATAATTCTCCGTTGCCAGAATTACTATAATCATTATAGTAACAAGTATTGTTTCTTATTGATGAGTTAATTACTTTTCCAGAACCAGCAGGAAAAGCGAATCCTCCTAAAGCAACTGCACAAACTTGGTTGTCGTAAAACACATTATTTCTAATAACGATTGCATCGGTAGTTTTGCCAATTTTTTCACATCCAACTTCTATTCCGTAGCCATTATGATATGACGTGTTGTTTTCAACTGTTATGTTTTTTCCACCATCAATATAAATTCCTCCTGACGATGCGTAGGTAGAAATACAATTATGTGTAATGTTGTTTTTTACTATTCCGTTTCTTGCTTGATCATTTGCTGGCGTTGGACAAGTTCCTTCATGACCAATTAAATCTATTCCAATATTAGTCAAATTATAAACATTATTGTTGCTTACTTCAAATCCGCTTACGTTTCCGTTTACAGCAATTCCTTCACTATATCCTAATCTACAATTGTATAATTCGTTATTTTGAATTTTTAAATTTGTAATTGCTGTTGTTCCATTATTTCCAAAAACTATAATTCCTTGGGCATTTACAGTTGCATTTACAGTAGCATTTACATTTGACGAAAAATGAATATCGTGAATTTTACAGTTTTTAATTGTAATATTTATTCCACTTCCATCTATCAAAATTCCTTGTGCCGTATTTTGAATGTTGTTTTGCAGTTCCATTCCATCAATAGTTACGTTACTTTTATTATTGATTGCAATTATTGAGTTTTGACTTGTTATTCCTGTGGCGTCAATAATTGGCAATATTGTAGAATAATTTTTGAGAGTGATATTGCTATTTGGAATAGTTATTTTTTCGGAATATGTTCCAGAAAACACATTTAAGATTCCGTTGTTTGGCATTTGATTTAACCCATATTGTATGGTTTTCCATGGTGAAGCAAGCGAACCTGAATTGGCGTTATTTCCAGTTGTTGCCACATAGTAATTTGTTTGTCCGAAACAGAAACTTGACAAAACACAAAATATTAAAATTATTTTTTTTCTATTCATTTTCTTTTTTTTTTAAATTTCTGCCAACTCTTAAATATACGCAATTATTAAAATGCGTTTTTTTGTAAATTATTGATTTTAATTTATTTGAAATAAACTATTTAAAAAAACGCAATGCGTAT
>JAYUFJ010000196.1:0-1903 GCA_043738775.1 Flavobacterium sp.
GGAAACACCGAAATATATTTGGTAAATAATTTCGGATTGCCTTTTAATTCTGGAACTATTTTAGCTCTCTTAATAGTAATTGCTTTTTTCTATTTTGGATTATCCTATACAAAAAAGAAAAATTTATCTCAATTTAATACCGTTATTTTAGCAATTTTATTCGTTTTAATAGGGTTTTCGAATTGGTTAATGTTGCCCATTCGATCAAATTCAAGTATCGTAATTAATGAAAACAAACCTTCAAATGCTGCAGATGTTTTGGATTATTACAACCGTGAACAGTATGGCTCCAATCCGTTACTTTTTGGACCACAATACACCGACGAGTTTGCAGGATTAGATGAAGCTAACCCTTACCTAGACGGTGTTCCAAATTATGAAAAAAACGATGCATCGGGTAAGTATATTATTGTAAATAATTTTAAAAACTCGAAACAAAATACCGACGATAAGCATAAAAGTTTTTTACCAAGAATGTGGAACACGCAACGAATTGATAACTACATTAATTTAACCGATGTTCCAAAATTCAAAGTAAAAGACGAGTATGCTGATGCCAAAGAATTAACAAATATTGTTGCCGAATTTCGCCAAGCATTTGCCACTAAAAAAATTGATAAAGATGGTTATGTTGAATTTTTAAAGCACTACAGTGATTACCTAAACGTAGAAAAACCAAGTGCGTGGCAAAATATTTCGTTCATGTTTGAATACCAATTTGGATATATGTATGGTCGTTATTTACTTTGGAACTTTGTAGGAAAACAAAACGATAATCAAGGGAAATATGACAACCAAGATGGTAATTGGTTGAGCGGAATTGGATTTGTTGATCAATTGCATTTAGGAACTCAAGATAATTTACCATCGGATGCAAAAAATAATAAAGGTCGAAATACTTATTTTTTTCTACCGTTTTTATTGGGCTTAATTGGATTAATGTATCACGCTCAACGTAATTTAAAAAGCTTTTATGTGGTTTTAGCTTTGTTTTTATTTACTGGAATTGCATTAAAAATTTACCTCAATGAAAGTCCATTTGAAGTTCGTGAGCGTGATTATGCTGTGGTAGGTTCGTTTTATATTTTTGCAATGTGGATAGGTTTTGGAGTGTACGCAATTTATGAAATGCTTCGAGAGAAAGTTAGCGGAAATATTGCAGGCCCTATAGTTATTGGAGCTAGTTTGTTGGCAGCACCTATATTAATGGCTTCTCAAAATTGGGATGATCACGACCGTTCAAATAGATATACTGCCTTGTCAAGCGCCAAATCTTACTTGGATTCGTGTGAGCCAAATGCAATTTTATACACGATAGGTGATAACGATACATTTCCATTATGGTATGCCCAAGAAGTTGAAGGCTATCGAACTGATGTAAAAGTGTGCTGTACAAGTTTATTAATGACCGATTGGTATATTGATCAAATGAAAAATAAAACCTATGATGCCCCAGGATTACCAATTTCGTTTTCGCATAAACAATATGTTGACGGTACTCGTGATGGAATAATTTTGAAAAAACAAACCGAAAACCGTTGGGAATTGAAAGATTTTTTAAGATTTGCAAAAGTAGATGATACCATTGCTCAAATTGAAATGCAAAACGGACAACGATTAAATTATTTACCAACAAACAAAGTGCGTTTTACTATCGATAAAAATGCTGTAATTGCCAACAAAGCAGTCAATTCAAAATACAACGATTCAATAGTTCCATTTATGGATATTGACATTAAAGGTGGTGCTTTATATAAAAATCGTTTAATAATGTTGGATATTATGGCGAATAATAACTGGAAAAGACCTACCTATTTTTCTGGAGGAAGTTTTGCCGATGATGATTATTTATGGATGAAAGATTATTTGCAATTGGATGGTTGTGTTTATAAGTTGGTACCTA
>JAYUFJ010000197.1:0-1900 GCA_043738775.1 Flavobacterium sp.
TTTGATTTAAAACACTTTGAATGGTTTTAAACACAAAATTTTGTTTGTTATAAACAGGAATAATTACTGAAAAAAAAGGCATACGTTACATTTTTGAAGCTATTAAAATAGTTTCGTTTTTTTCTAATTTAAAAAAATTATCTGCTTTAAAATTAGTTCTAATTTCTATTTTGAACCCAACATTTTCAAGTCGTTCTTTTAAACCTTTAATCGAATATATTCGCAGGTGATCTTGTTGACCAAAATGTTTTAAACGTTCGTTAGGATTAATTATTTTATAATTTTCATAAATTTCACCATCTTTAAATGGTGTTTGAATCAAAACTTTACCATTGGGTTTTAAAACGCGATACAATTCAGCCATTGCTTTCGAATCATTTTCAATATGTTCCAAAATATGGTAACAAATTATTAAATCATACAATGAATTTTGCGCATCAATTTTTGTTATATCAAATTGGTTTTCAGCAATAAAATTACTTGATAAATCGGTACTTTGGTAATTTATATTATTTATATTTTTCATTTTTCGATACAAACATCGCGATGGAGAGAAATCTAAAACTACTAAATTGGGTTTTAAAAATTCATTTTTTAAAAGTAACCACAAGCGACGATTTCGTTTTAAACTACCACAATTTGGACATAAATAATCATTATTTTTTGTCTTGATATAGGTTTTTAATTTTTTTTCGCACAATGTACATTGATGCTTATTTCCTTTATAAAAAAAATAATATAAACTTCTAAATTTTTCTTCATTTTTAAAAAGAATTTCTTTAGGAATAAAAAAAGTTACAATTTTTTTTAAATTTTGATAAATCGACATATCGTATTTTATTTGATAAAATTACAAAAATATCCAATACGATATAAATCGAATAAAAACAATGATGGATTGGAACTTTTACAGTTTTTTAAAAGACTTTTTTTAAAATTTTCAAATAAATAGGATATTAATGATTGAATTTTAAATTTTTTTAATAAAAAACAGAAACTTGCTATTTTTACATAATCATAATCAATTAATTTATTTAAAATTAAAAAATTTAAGTTTTCAAGTGCTTGTTCCGATTTTTTTATAAAATCATCAGTAAAATCGATACCTAAATGTAAAACAGGATTTACTATATGTTCAATTTTAATATTCTTTTTCATTAAGTTATATGAAAAAAGAGTGTCTTCGTGTCTAAAATTCGGAATGTTTTCGTTAAAAAGTACTTTTTCAAAAATAGACTTTTTAATTAAAAAGTTTAAAGTTAAAAATGATAAATAGGGTTTTTTATTTCGTTCATTAACCGATAAAGCTTCTCGAGAATTTCCATAAACCCATCGTAAAACTTTCGCTTTTACTGGTTTCTCTTTTTGATATAAAATGCCTCCGTAAATAATTTTCTCTTCTAAATTTATATTTGATATATAATTTGAAATAAAGTTATCATTGTTTGGTAAAGTATCTGCATCTAAAAAAAGCAGGTTTTCATATTTTGCTTTTTTTGCCAATAAATTTCTAATAGCACTTCGACCAATATTTTTTTCTAAAATTAGGTAACTACAATTTTCAATTTTATTTACTTCGTTGTTTTCAATAAAAAGCTCATTCGAAGCATCATCTAAAACAATAATTTCGAATTTAATTTTTAATTTTAAACATTGGTTGTTTAAAATACTTACTAAATTAAAAATTGCATAATTGTGAGTTGGAATTAGTATTGAAAGCATACTTAAACCGTTCGTTGTACTACTTCAAAAATGGTATTGTCTTCACATTTCAAAGTTTTCGATGGAAATTTCATTAATAAAGCGTAATCGTGAGTTGCCATAATGATAGTTTTGCCTTGTTCGTTAATTTTTTTTAATACTTCTAAAACTTCGGCAGAGGTTTGCGGGTCAAGATTCC
>JAYUFJ010000198.1:0-1894 GCA_043738775.1 Flavobacterium sp.
TAAACGACTCATTAAGTTTTGAATTATAATTGCTGCAGAAACAGATATATTTAAACTTTCGGTAAAACCGACCATAGGGATTTTTAAATATCCATCGGCATTTTTTAATACTTCATCTGATAATCCGTCGCGTTCGGTGCCAAAAAATAAGGCACTTGGTTTTGAAATATCGAACTCGTTCATTAAACAACTATTTTCATGTGGTGTTGTGGCAATAATTTGATAGCCTTTGTTTTTTAAAGTTGAAATACAATTGGAGATACTTTCGAAGCGGTTTACATCGACCCATTTTTGTGCGCCCATTGCAATTTCTTTATCTATTGATTTTGTATAACGTTCTTCAATTACATTAAGTTGTTGAATTCCAAAAACTTCGCAGCTTCTCATTACTGCGCTGGTGTTATGCAATTGAAAAACATCTTCCATTGCAATGGTAAAATGATTGGTACGTTTTGAAAGAACCTCCAAAAATCGTTTTTTTCTATTATCGGTTAAAATTGTTTCGAGAAATGTTAAATAATCTAAATCCATTTCACAAAAATAAAGAATCTTATAGAAATTTAAAACCACTAGCTATTTTTATTTTTCTAAAAGTGAGTTTCAAGTTTAAAATAAATTTTGTCACTATTTTATGCTTCATTTTGTAATTTGGTTTATTTAAAATTACGCTTATTTAAATTATTATTGATAATATCAACATCAATAATAAAATTTTTAAGAAGGATAGATTTTAAACATTTTTTATAAAACTTTTAAAACGTTAACTAACGATGGTTTCTGTGGGTTTTAAATTTGCCTTTTAATAGTAGCATTTAATTTTTATTATTATCAAAAAACAAAAAAATAAATACTACTTTTTGAAAAATCACAAAATATTTTTTAACTTTTTTTGTTTAATTTTGAATTATGAAAAAGAAATTAGTTGTTTTAACAGGAGCAGGAATAAGTGCCGAAAGTGGTATTCAAACTTTTAGAGATTCAGGTGGACTTTGGGAAGGTCACAACGTGATGGATGTTGCCACGCTTGAGGGATGGGAAAAAAATAGACAATTGGTTTTGACTTTTTACAACGACCGCCGACGTCAATTAGCAACTGTTAAACCTAATTTGGGGCATTTAACATTGAAAGAATTAGAAAAAGATTTTGACGTATATATTATAACTCAAAACGTTGATAATTTACATGAAAAAGCAGGAAGCTCTAAAGTTTTGCATTTGCACGGGCAATTAAACAAGGTTCGAAGCGTGCGAAATAAAAATTACATCTTGGATTGGGATAATGATTTAAATGTTGGTGATGTTGATGATAAAGGTTTTCAATTGCGACCACATATTGTATGGTTTGGTGAAGATGTTCCAGCATTGGAAGAAGCTTTAAAAATTACCCAAGATGCCGATTTTTATGTTATAATAGGCACCTCATTAAATGTTTATCCAGCGGCTGGTTTAATTGAATATACGCAGAAAAAAACTCCAGTTTTTTATATTGACCCAAACCCAGCAGAAATTCCGAATCAAAAAAAGAATTTTGAAATTATTCCATTAAAGGCGAGCGAGGGCGTATTAATTTTAAGAAATCGACTTTTAGCCCTAATAAAAAATAAATAAATAATAATTACGACTCAATTAATCAAAACTCAAATTCTTTACCGTCATCAGCCAAAAATACATTTTTAAAAATAGTCTCGGCTTGAATTTTAAATTCATTAATAGTTCCATATCGAGTAGAATAATGTCCTAAAATTAAATTAGTTACATTTGCCTTTTTAGCAATTAATGCTGCTTCTTTAGCTGTGCTATGTTTAGTTTTTTTGGTAAGATGCTGTTCTGAATTTAAAAAAGTACTTTCGTGGTATAAAACGGTACAATTTTTAATAATCGGAATTATTTTTTC
>JAYUFJ010000199.1:0-5331 GCA_043738775.1 Flavobacterium sp.
CGTTATCTTTAAATAAATTTGATGATATAAACAAAGTACTGTTAAAAGAAGTTCCATTGTTATTTTTAATTACTGTTGAAGGGTCATTAGACTCATAAACATTGTAATTTAATCCAGAATTAAAATTTACATCAACTTTTTTTAATAATCTTGTAGTGTAGCCAAAATCAAATCCTGTAGAATTGAATTTTGCAGCATTATCTAAAGTTTTAACTAATAAACTACCTTGATTTTTATAAACATTTATTATTGAATTATTAATTGTTGTGCGGAAAAATTTGACTGATAAATTATCATTTTTAAATTCTTTGTCAAATTTTAGAAAGTAATAATTTCGAACTTGTTGTTCCAAATTTGAATTTCCTTGGCTACCTGAATTAGGACTGTAAATTATTAAAGACTCATTTAAATCATCTGCACCAGGTCTTAATACTTTTTTTGAAAAACCAAGTTTTAGGTCAATCTTATTTTTAAAATGGTAAATCGCATTAATTGTTGGCAATATTAAGTTATATTTTTTTGAAAAAACATCATTTCTATTTAATGAATGTTCCAATGTTACTCCAATTTGTGTCGAAAATTTTTTACTCCAAACCGTATTTACATCCGATGTGGCATTAAAAATGCTTTGATTCAAATAAAAACTTGTATTTGAGAAATCATAATTACGATTTATATATTTTAAATCATAAACAATGTTGGTTGATTTTTTAAATATTTTATAACCTTGAACATCATAACTTAAATCAAAAGTCAACTCTGCAATTTTCGAATTTACATCAAAGAAATTCAAAGTTTGATTAAAGTATTCACTGTTGTAATTATCACTTAAAACTGCATATTTATTTTTAAAATAAAATATTTTATTTTCACTAATTTTATTTTTATAAACAGTTGCTATTTCTAGATCTTTATGTAAAGATGTGCTAAAATTAGTAAAGGTGCTAAAATTATTATTTAAACTAAAGTTACCTTGTATATTACCTTTAGCTGTATAACCTCCATTATAGCCTGATATAATTAAATCTGACTTCTCAGAAAACAGTAATCCAAGTGTTGCATTAATATAATTTTGAACCGTTCTTGTACTGTTGAATAAATTTTGATTAAAACTTCCGTTACTATCATTTCTACTTAAATCATCAGTAACAATTTGGTCATTTCGAAGGTATTGTATATCAGATTTGAAATTAAATATTCCCTTTTTATAGACAAAATATGGATTTATAGCCCAATAATTATTTCTAGCTCCACCTGTTAAATCAATTGAACTTTTAAAAAATTGTTCTGTTGTTTTTTTTGTAATAATATTAATTATTGCACCTAAAAAATCAGTTCCATAAACAGAGGAGGGATTGTTAATAACTTCTACTTTATCAATTTCTGCTGCTTTTACATTTTTAATTTGTTCCGGCATTTCTTCCACACCATCTATAAATACTTTTCCTTTTAAATTTCCTTCAACAATTATCCCTTTATTTTCGTTGTAAAAAACATTAGGTAAAGAATTTAACACCGCGATTGCTTTCGTGTTTTTAATAAAGTTTTTTTGATTTATTTTATAAACTGATTTATTTGCCGTATTTTCTATTTTGCTTTTTGATTCGATGATAACTTCTTTTAAGGTTTCGGCATCAACTTTTTCTAAATCAATATCGAAAACTATACTTTCTTGATCAATAATTATTGGTTTATAAAAAGATTTGTGACCAAAAAAATTAATACTAATTTGTAAGGTGTCATTTATTTTACAATCAAGTAATGTAAATTTATACTCTCCATTTTCATTGGAAACTGCTAATTTTTTAATCTTATTCACTTGTAGTTCCAAAAGCACATCGTATAACAAGTTATTGTCCGATTTTATTTTGCCAGATAAATTAAAGCTTTGTTGTGAAAAAACAACGACTGTAAAAAATAAGGTGAAAACTATTGAGATAATTGTTTTAATATTCAAAATTAAATTTTATGAAGGTTTTTATTTAGAAAAATGTATGCTTAATTAAATAACAAAACTTTCCTGTTTTTAAAAACAGGAAAGTAAATTTCAAATTTATTACCAAACAAACACAATAAATAAATGTTTAATTAGGTATAAAATGAATTAATTAATTTAAAAAGTTTTACTCAATTACATTTGGTAAAACTTTCAAATTAATCTCTGTGTCCTACCATCCAATGCGTTGAACCATCGCCTAATTCTACTTTTGCACAACCTCCTGCACTACCAGAACATCTTACTTGAGCAACCATAGCGTTTGCATTAATTGAACCAAAAATTGCAAGTGTTACTCCGAACACTACTACAATAAATTTCATTTTTTTCATTGTTAAAAAATTAAAGTTAATAAAAAATTTCATCATTATATCTCGAGAATTTAAAAGATGCATAGTTAGATTTAAATTTAAGAACAATTAGATTGTTCTCGATAAAGACATTCACAATATCTGTATTGCAATGGTCTTTATAGTGTAATTTAAAGCTTTGAATATAATTATTGTTTACCTTTGAATATTGATCTATTACAATTTTATCTTTATATTGAGATGCCATTGAAAAAACAAATATATTTTTTTTATTAGTAAAAATTCCAGAATTTGTGGAACCTAAACCATCTCTGCTAAAATAACAATCTCCATTTGATTTTTTTATTATTTTAGGCATAGGTGTGTTATCATTTGTAATTAATTGTTTTTCAAAAAAACCATTAGAACTAAATAAAAACACTTTAGGATTTTTATCACAAGTGTATGATATAGAATTATCATTTAATTTTTGAAAAACACCCGAATGCATTGTTATAATTTCAGGATTATAGTTTTCAGCATCAACTTTTAAAACATTTGAAGGAATAATTTTACCTGTTAACATATCCAATGTAAAAAAACCTGATTTATAAGTATTGTCATGAAAAACTTCACCAAAAAATAAATATTTATTTGGTAAATTTTTTAAAGATATTAAAAATGAAATATCAATTTTTTGAGTCTTGCTTTTAGTAGTTAAATTAGTGTTCAAATCCAATTGATACAGTTTTGATTTGAGACTATAAATAACATAATTTTGATCAACCATTAAAATATTCGATTCTAGTGGCAATTTTAAAATATTATTTTTTCTTATCTTGAACGAACAATCAGAAAAACTTAAATTATATTCTTTTTGTTTAGAAAATAAATTTTGATTACCCTCACTAATACTTGTGTTCGAGAAACATAATTCATAGGTACTTTTTTTATCGAGTTTGTCGTAATCATTTATAAACTCTAAAACGGTGTTTGTAGCAAACTTTCTATCAAAATAATGATTTTTATTTGATGTTGAATTTTTCAAATTCAACAGTATTATGCTAGTAAATATGGCAGCAAAAACTGTTAATATACCAATTAAAAATTTATTTTTCATCAGAAATAGGATTAAATATTATCGATGAAAATAAAGCACCTATTAATAAAAAGATATTAATTGTTAAATGGTATTTATATTTTAAACCATTTAAAACACCACCACAACCGCAAACTTCATAAAGACCTTTGTAGTTTAAATATGAAATGTAAACTGTAAAAATTAATATCATAAAACTTAATAATAATAATCCAATTTTTTTGTAAAAAATTACAACTAAAACAACTACTATTTCACAAAAAATCACAAGAAACGAAAACCAATTAGCAATTTCTTCAGTAAATAAACTTGTTTTTATTAAATTAGTTCTAAATGAATCTATATTCATCAATTTATTTATCGCTGTGTAACAAAAAAAGAATATCAAAAATAGATATAAAATTTCTGCAATGATTTTGTAAATTTTATTTTCACCTTTTTTCATTAAACTCAATTTTATGCTGCAAACTAAAAGTTTTTTTTTGGTTAACTTGGTAAACTAAAGTTTTTATTTTTGACAACTAAAGTTTTATTTTTTAATTTAGCAAAAAATTAAAAAATGACATTAGGTAGAAAACTTCACAATTTTAGAACAGCAAAAAACATTACATTTGATAAATTGGCTCTTGAACTAGATATTTCTAAAACTGCAATTGTTAAATGGGAAGCAGACAAAGCTAAACCAAGTATTGATAATTTACTAAAATTATGTGATTACTACCAAACTGATGTATATGAATTATTACAAGATGTTTCGAATGTAAACTTTTCGGGAGCTAAATTTAAGGGCAATTCTTATGTTATTTACCCGAGTAATTCAACTATAAATTACTCAAACTCTCCTGAAATTATACAAAGTATTCAAGACAATCAAAAGAAAATTACAGATATCATATCAATACAAAACGAATTGATTGTAAAATTATTGGCAAAATAATTTTTAGTAAAAAATAATTTTTGAAATTTATGTAAACTAAAAAACCAATATAATTGAAATTTTTTTGCGTAATTTGCGATATAAATTTTATTTTAAAAATTCATTAAAAACTTAAAAAAATATCATTCAACTGCATTTACCTCACTCTTTTTTAAAGGTTGGATAAGAGTTGTATTGTGTGGCATCTTTTATCTATCATCTCTAGTCCTAAACGCACAAAAAGAACAAATTGCACAAAATTATTTTGACCGAGGCGAGTTTGAAAAAGCCTTAATTAATTACCAAGATTTAATTAAAGAGCAACCTTACAACTCCTATTATTATCAAAAAACGGTTGATTGTTATCAACAATTAAAACAATTTGATAAATCGCAAGCTTTAATTTTAGATAGATTAGAAAAATACAAACAAGGAAGTTTTTTGGTCGATTTAGGATTTAATTATCAGTTGCAAAAAAATACAATTCAAGCCAAAAAACAGTTTGATTTAGCAATTGAACGTATCAAAAAAAATCCAGATGAAGTTTACAGTATTGCCCAAGTTTTTGAACAAAAAGCAATAGTAGATTATGCACTTTTAGCCTATCAAACGGCATTAACTTTAAACTCAAAATACCAATTTAATTACCAAATTGCGGTGCTATATGGTCAAAAAGGCGATGTAGATAAAATGATAGATACTTTTTTAAACGAATCAATTCAAAATCCTAACAATAGTGTTCGAATACAAAATCAATTGTCACGATTTATGCTTGAAGACAAAAGCTTGGCCTTTAATGAAACCTTAAAAAAAGCTTTATTACTTCGAATTCAGAAATCACAAGATGTATTTTGGAATCAATACCTTAGCTGGTATTATGTTCAAATGAAAGAATATGGAAAAGCATTTATTCAAGAAAAGGCAATTTACAAACGAAATCCTGAATCGTTTAACTCAATAATCGCATTGGGTCAATTGGCAATTGAAGAAAAAGATCAAGAATCGGCAAATGAAATTTTATCATTTGTAC
>JAYUFJ010000200.1:0-5330 GCA_043738775.1 Flavobacterium sp.
GAGCAATCTCTTTCTGATAAATGGCAGGCTTTACCATAAGAATCACCTACAACTTGAATTTCTATATGTCGAGGCTCTTCAATTAATTTTTCCAAATACATACCGTCGTTTCCAAAGGCTGCTGCCGATTCTTGACGCGCACTTTCCCAGGCTTTCAATAAATCTTCTTTTTTCCAAACGGCTCGCATTCCTTTTCCGCCACCTCCTGCTGTAGCTTTTAGCATTACAGGATAGCCAAAATCATCGGCCAATTTTTCGGCTTGTTGGTACGATTCTAAAATTCCAATTGAACCTGGAACACAAGGAACTCCTGCTTCAATCATTGTTGATTTTGCCGAAGCTTTGTCACCCATTCTATCAATCATTTCTGGACTAGCGCCAATAAATTTAATATTATGCTCTTGACAAATTTTAGAAAACTTGGCATTTTCAGATAAAAATCCGTAGCCGGGATGAATTGCATCTGCATTTGTAATTTCTGCTGCAGCAATAATGCTCGACATTTTTAAATAGGATAAATTACTTGGCGGTGGCCCAATACAAACAGCCTCGTCTGCAAATTTTACGTGTAAACTTTCCGCATCGGCAGTCGAGTAAACCGCAACCGTTTTGATACCCATTTCACGACAGGTTCTAATTATCCGTAAGGCAATTTCTCCTCTATTGGCAATTAATATTTTTTTAAACATATTTTATGAATTATGAATTATGAATTATGAATTATAAATTATTTGATATTGATGTAATTTATAATTCATAATTTATAATTAAAATTAAGATGGATCTACTAAAAATAAAGGCTGGTCAAATTCTACTGGTGACATATCGTCAACTAAAATTTTAACAATTTTACCTGAAATTTCCGCCTCAATTTCGTTAAACAATTTCATTGCTTCAATAACGCATAAAACATCGCCTTTTCCTATTGATGCACCAACTTCTACAAACATTGGTTTATCTGGAGATGGCTTGCGATAAAAAGTTCCAATCATTGGCGATTTGATAGTTATATAATTTGAATTATCATCGATTGGTGCAGTTGTAGTAACGACAGTAGGGCTTGCTATTTGTGTTGCATTTACTTGAGGTAAAGCCTGTTGAATTGGAGCTTGTTGCAAATAAGTAACTTCTGGAGTAGTGTTTTCCAAGGTTGTACGAATGGTAATTTTCACATCTTCCATTTCTAATTTCACTTCGGCAACACCTGAATTTGCTACAAATTTAATTAGGTTTTGAATTTCTTTTAAATCCATATTGATTGTATTTTAGTTAATTTTAGTTTAATATATGTGTTAGTAAGCCCATTTTAAATAAATCGAACCCCAAGTGAATCCGCCACCAAAGGCAGCAAAGATCAAGGTATCTCCTTTTTTAAATTTGGATTCAAAATCGTGTAATAGTAAAGGTAAGGTTGCTGAGGTTGTGTTGCCGTATTTTTGAATATTGACTAAGACTTTGCTTTCATCTAAATTCATTCGGGAGGCTGTGGCATCAATTATTCTTTTGTTGGCTTGATGTGCAATTAACCAATCGACATCATTGTTGGTTAAACTGTTGCGTTGCATAATTTTTTCAGAAACATCTGCCATCCCAGAAACTGCGTATTTATATACTGTTTTACCATCTTGAAAAACAAAATGCTGTCCGTTTTCAACTGTTTCTTTTGATGGTGGAAGTATGGATCCGCCCGCATCAATTTTTAAATATTCACGACCAATTCCGTCCGATTTTAATAATTCATCTTGAATTCCCAACCCTTCGTAATTTGGTTCAAATAAAACGGCACCGCCGCCATCTCCAAAAATAATACAAGTAGCTCTGTCGGTATAATCAATTATTGATGACATTTTATCGGCACCAATTAAGAGTACTTTTTTATATTTTCCTGATTCGATATATGCAGATGCGGTTGACATTCCATAAAGAAAACTAGAACATGCTGCTTGTAAATCATAGGCAAAGGCATTAACGGCACCAATTTGAGTGGCTACAAAAACTCCAGTTGCTGCAACAGGCATATCTGGTGTAGTGGTTGCCATTATCACTAAATCAATTTCGGCAGGATTAACATTTGCTTTTTTTATTAAATTTTGAGCGGCTTTAATAGCTAAATAGGATGTCCCTTTTCCGGATTCTTTAAGAAGGCGTCTTTCAGAAATCCCAGTTCGTGTAAGTATCCATTCATCGTTGGTATCAACCATTGTTTCAAGCACTTTGTTTGACAACACATAATCAGGGACATAGCCTCCAACGGCAGTAATTGCTGCGGTAATTTTATTCATAATACAAATTTAATGTCTTTTAAAAAAAAGTATCTAAAAGAGGTGGAAATTACAAAATTTTTATAAGTTATCTTGACAATACTATAAAAAATTATAAAAAAACTTGAATTTATTTAAAGTTTAAAAACAAAAAACTCTCAACAAGTGAGAGTTTTGGTGTATTTATAGGTTACTACTAAATTTCAACTACCGATTTATCGATAACAACTTGACCTCTATAGTACATTTTTCCTTCGTGCCAGTAGGCTCTGTGGTATAAATGTGCCTCTCCTGTAATTGGACAAGTTGCAATAGTTGCAACTGTTGCTTTGTAATGTGTTCTTCGTTTATCTCTTCTTGTTTTGGAGATTTTTCTCTTTGGATGTGCCATTTAATGTATTATTTATCCGTTAATAGTTGTTTTAATTTGTCCCAACGTGGGTCTGTATTTTTATTTTGTATGCTTTCTTTTTTTGGATTTTTATTCTTTAGTTTTTCAAGAGTTTTTAATGTTTCTTCGTTTAATGTTCCTGTTTTTATGCCTGTATGAACTCGCTTTAACGGAACTGATAAAACTATCATTTCATATATATATTGTGAAACGTCTATTTGAAATTCGCCGTGTGGCAAAATTAAAAGTTCCTCATTATCGTTATTAAATGTTTCACCAAATTGAACAATTAATTTTAAACTTGCTTTAATAGGCAAATCAAACAATTCATTAGTTAAATCGCAAGGAACATTAATAGTACCTTTTTGCTTAAATTTTAATTGAAGCATTGTACTTTTTTTCTCTAAAACTACAGTTACTTTAATGTCACTACTTTCGTACTCGTGATAATCAAAGCGGTCAAAGAACGTATTGTTAATTTGAAATTCAAATTGATGTTTACCTACTTTTAATCCTACAAAAGGAATTAAAAATTCATTTGCTAATTTCATCAGTTTTCATTTTATCCAAATCGATAAATCGAGTTTGGGAGTGCAAAGATATAAAATTATTGAATAATTAAAAGACTTTTATCTTTTTTTTGATTCAAATTGTAATTCTTTTATTTTTAATGGATTATTTGTCAATTCCTTATATTGATTTCGGTTGTGATAAATGTCGATTGCCGTGTAAACTGCTTCTTTAAACGAAGTAAAGTCAGCAGTACCTTTTCCAGCTATATCATAAGCGGTACCGTGGTCTGGTGAGGTTCGAATTTTGTCTAAACCTGCTGTAAAATTAACTCCATTTCCAAACGATAAAGTTTTAAAAGGAATCAACCCTTGATCGTGATAAGTGGCTAATACTGCATCATATTTATCGTATTGTCCGCTTCCAAAAAAACCATCGGCAGCAAATGGACCAAAAACCAACAAACCTTTTTTATATAATTTTTCAATCGTTGGTTTGATAATTTCATCATCTTCTTTTCCTATTACTCCGCCATCGCCACAATGTGGATTCAATCCTAAAACAGCAATTTTTGGCTTAGTAATACCAAAATCTTGACGTAACGATTTATTTATAGTTTCAATTTTTTGAATAATTAATTTTTCAGTTAAATGTTTTGCAACTTCATTCACCGGAACGTGATCGGTAATTAAACCTACTCGAAGGTTACCTTGTACCATAAGCATAAGCGCATCGCCTTCTAATTCTTGGTTCAAATAATCGGTATGTCCAGGGAATTTAAATTCTTCCGATTGAATTGTGTACTTATTAATTGGAGCAGTTACTAAAACATCAATACCTCCATTTTTTAACGATTTTGTACTTTCAACGAATGACTTTATTGCATAATTTCCAATATTTTCGTCTTTTTGACCATAATTAATATCAATTACCTCTCGCCAAACATTCAATACATTTATTTTTCCTAAAACAACTTGTTCTATTTTATCAATTCCGTGTAATTGTGCTTCTAAATTTAATTTTTTTTTAACGAGCGACATTATTTTTACATTCCCAAAAATAACTGGTGTGCAAAGTTCCATCATTCGATTGTCATCAAATGTTTTTAAAATTACTTCGCTTCCAATTCCATTTAAATCGCCAATTGAAATTCCAACAATTATATTTTCTGCTTTTTTCATTCGTTACTTTGCTAATTTAATGCTACTTTTGAACTGCAAATTTAGTAAAATAAAACGACAAATGTTTACAGGAATTATTGAAACCATCGGAACTATAAAAGACCTCCGAATTGAGAACAGCAACTTGCACATTACTGTAAGTTCAACTATTACTAACGAGTTAAAAATTGACCAAAGTGTTTCGCATAATGGTGTTTGCTTAACCGTTGTTGACATTGAAAACGATTCCTTCACTGTAACAGCAATTAAAGAAACTATAGATAAAACCAATATTGGTAATTGGGAAATTGGAAGCCTAGTAAATCTTGAAAGAGCAATGAAACTGGGCGATCGACTTGATGGACATATTGTACAAGGACACGTTGATCAATTGGGTATTTGTACGTACATTGAAGAAGCCAATGGAAGCTGGTATTATACTTTTGAATACGATGTAAATTTAAACAATATTACAATTGAAAAAGGTTCAATAACTGTAAATGGTGTAAGTTTAACTGTTGTAAATTCTAAAAAAAATGAATTTTCGGTAGCAATAATCCCTTACACTTACGAACATACCAATTTTAAAACTTTTAAAGTTGGAACAAAAATTAATTTGGAGTTTGATGTAATCGGAAAATACATAAGCAAATTGCATTTGATGCAAAAGTGAAATTAAATACAGTTTAATAAGATTAAAATCTTTGTTGTACATTCAAATGGAAATCTAGTTTAAATAACAAAAACTCATATTAATGTAAAAAACCTTCAAAAAAATTTGAAGGTTTTTGTGGTCCCACTTGGAATCGAACCAAGCACCTAATGTCCCGAAAGCTTTCGGGAGAGTCAGTTGTCTTGGAATCGTATTAATAATTTTTCAATAATCTCGGGATATTGTTTTAAGTTTTCAATATAAATTTTACTTTTCATTGATTTAATATGCTTTTCTATTTTCAATGCTTGGGATAAAGTTTCACATTCAAAGTCGATAAATATAATCCAATCGTT
>JAYUFJ010000201.1:0-1890 GCA_043738775.1 Flavobacterium sp.
ATAATTCCGTTGGCTTCATCGTCGCCCTTTTCTGCTAGAGCCATTTGTGCTTCAAAACGTTGGCGTTGATCAATTGGATCGTTTAATTCCGAGTAAGCATTGGCAACTTCTTTACCGCAAATCATTAACTCAAAACGTTCGGTAAGCTCCGGATTTGTTCTGTGTTCTTTGCAAAGTGGCGACATTTCTTTCGGATAATCAGTTATAAAAGTAGGCTGAATAAAATTACCTTCACATTTTTCGCCAAACATTTGGTCAATTAACTTTCCTTTACCCATAGTTTCGTTAACATCTATTCCCATCTTTTTTGCGGCTTCAAAAAGTTCGCTTTCACTTTTTCCAGAAATATCGTAACCTGTAAATTGCTTAATTGCATCGGTCATTGTAACGCGGTTATAAGGTGCTTTAAAACTTACTTTATGTTCGCCAAAAGTTGCTTCTGATGTTCCGTTTACTTGATTAGCGCAATATTCCAATAGGTTTTCAGTAAATTCCATCATCCAATTATAGTCTTTGTAGGCTACATAAATTTCCATAGCCGTAAACTCCGGATTGTGCGTTCTATCCATTCCCTCGTTACGGAAATTTTTCGAAAACTCGTAAACACCATCAAAACCACCTACAATCAATCGTTTCAAATATAATTCGTTTGCAATACGCATATATAAAGGAATGTCGAGCGAATTATGATGCGTAACAAACGGGCGAGCTGCTGCACCACCCGGAATCGATTGCAAAACTGGAGTTTCAACTTCCATATATCCTGCATTGTTAAAAAAAGTTCGCATTGCAGTAAAAAGTTTGTTTCTTTTCACAAAAACATCTTTCACATGCGGATTTACCACCAAATCAACATAACGCATTCTATAGCGCAATTCGGGATCATTAAATCCATCATACGTTTTACCATCTTCGTCGGTTTTTGGCATCGGTAACGGGCGCAAGGTTTTACTTAAAATTTTAAACTCATTTACTTGAACGCACTGCGCACCAACTTTTGTGGTAAAAAGTTCGCCTTCAACTCCAATAAAATCTCCTAAATCGGTTAATTTTTTAAAAACTTGATTGTATAAGGTTTTGTCTTCTTCACGACACAATAAATCTCGGTTAAAATACAATTGTACCCTGCCTTCACTGTCTTGTAATTCGGCAAAACCAGCCTTTCCTTGGTCACGAAAACTCATTAATCGACCTGCCAAAATCACCTTTTTACCTTCTTCAAAATGCTCTTTAACCTGTTTCGAAGTACTATTTACTGCAAATAAATCTGCTGGATATGGGTTAATATTCATTTCGCGTAAAGCAAAAAGTTTTTCTCTTCTAATGATTTCTTGTTCCGATAAAGCCATTTTCGTTCTTGTTTTTAAAAGTGCAAATATAAGCAATACTTTAGAAGTTTAAAATGGTTTAAAAGTTTTAAATATTCAAAAACTAAAATTTAAATTCATTTGGGCGTAACCCTGTGGGTTGGGCTTTTCACTCCCGTTTTTTTTTCTCGCCTTATCAAGTCGATAAAAATGAGCTCCGTTTCAAACGAAGTTCACTGAAATACGATTAAAATAAATACAAAGTGAGGTAATCCCTTACGGAGCCTTAATTTCTATACTTTAAACATTTTTAACCATTTTAATCCCTTAAACTTTTAAACAAAACACTTAACTTTGCAACTATAATTTGTATAGAAATAATGAACAAAAAAATCCAAATTCTTGACCTAGGCAACAAAGATTACAAAGAAACTTGGGAATTTCAAGAAAAATTGTTCCAACAAATTGTAGATTTAAAAATAAAAAATCGGCGAGAACACACTTATATAGAAACTCCAAATTATCTTTTGTTTGTTCAACATCCCCACGTTTATACGTTGGGTAAAAGTGGTAATTTTTCGAA
>JAYUFJ010000202.1:0-1890 GCA_043738775.1 Flavobacterium sp.
ATGGTTGGTGGCTTTGCATACATTGAAAAAAACAACAGTTGGATATTAGAAAATTTAACCAATAAAGATCACATTCGAGGTGCATTTAAGGCCTATCGAAAAGAATGTTTTGAACAAATTGGTGGCTTAAAACCCGCAATGGGCTGGGACACTGTCGATGAATTGTTGTGTAAATTTTATGGCTGGGAAGTAATTACTGATGCATCGTTAAAAGTAAAACATTTAAAACCAACAGGAGCCAATTACAATAAAACAGCTCGTTACAAACAAGGTGAAGCCTTTTATACTTTGGGTTATGGGTTTTTTATTACATCTATTGCTTCGGCAAAGTTGGCTTTTATGAAACGCAAACCTTTATTGTTTTTGGATTATTTAAAAGGTTATTGGGTGGCAAAAAAAGCAAAAAAACCACTTTTAGTTACTTTAGAACAAGCAAAATTTATTCGTAAGTATCGTTTAAAAAAAATAATATCTAAATTGGGTTAATTGTTCGAGTATTGTAAATTACTTAAATTTTTATAAGTTCCGTTTTCAATTTCGAGTAGTTCTTTATGAGTTCCTTGTTCGGTAATTATACCTTTGTCGAGTACCAAAATTTTATCAGCGTTGCGAATTGTTGATAATCGGTGGGCAATAATGATGCTGGTTCTTCCTTCCATCAAGGTTTCGAGGGCTTGTTGCACTAATTTTTCTGATTCACTATCAAGCGATGATGTGGCTTCATCAAGAATTAATATACTTGGATTTTTTAATAACGCTCGGGCTATTGCAATTCGTTGTCGTTGTCCGCCAGATAATTTTATACCTCGTTCGCCGACTAAAGTTTCCATTTTTTCAGGAAATCCGTTTATAAAATCTAGAGCGTTGGCTTGTTTTGCAGCAACGGTAATTTCTTCATCTGTAGCATCAGGCTTTCCGTAAGCTATATTTTCTTTAATAGTACCGCCAAACAAAATTACGTCTTGAGGAACGATACTCATATTGCCTCGAAGGTTTTCTAAATCGAAATCGTAAATATTTTTACTATCAATAGTTATTTCGCCATTATCAATATCATAAAAACGCAATAATAAACTAGCAATAGTTGATTTTCCTGCTCCACTTGGTCCTACAATTGCAATTTTTTGTCCAAATTTAGCATCGAAACTTACTGATTTTAAAACTTGTATTTCTGGTCGTGATGGGTAACTAATAGCAACATTTTTAAAGGTAACATTACCTTTAATTTTTTGAAGAGAACTAGAATTTTTTCCCGAAATTTTTTCGGGAGTTTCGTCTAAAAGTTCAAAAACACGTTCGGTTGCTCCTACCGATTTTTGTATTTGTGTATATAATTCGGCTATTCCGCCCGATGATGCGCCAACATAGGTAGAGTATAAAACAAATGAAATTAAATTTCCAACACTCATTTCACTTGAAATACTAAGTTTTACACCATACCAAACTACAACAACTATAGTTCCGAAAAGGCAAAAAATGATAAATGAAGCAAAATAACCACGATAATTTCCTCCTTTTATTGCTACTTTTACTACGTTTTCAATTTTCTTTTTGTATCTTATAATTTCGTACCATTCGTTGGCAAATGCTTTTACAACGCTTATTGCTTGCAATGATTCTACCACAATACCTTGACTATCGGCTACTTGATCTTGTAAGTTTTTGGCATATTTTCGAATAAATCGTCCAAAAAAAACGGCAGCTAATGCAACGAGCGGTACAATAGAAACCATCATTATTGTTAATTTCAAATTAATGTTGGCCAATAAAATGAAACTACCTATTATTAAAATAAATTGCCTTAAAAACTCGGCTATTGTTGTTGATAAAGTATCTGAAATTTGATTGACATCAGTGCTTATTCGGCTGTTTAACTCGCCTGCACTTTTT
>JAYUFJ010000203.1:0-1882 GCA_043738775.1 Flavobacterium sp.
TGTTTTTTTGCCATAAATAATAAAAAAGAGGCAACCAATTATTTTAATAAAGTGATAAATTCACCAACTTTTGGTTCGCAAGCCAAATATTATTTAGGGTTTATGGCTTACGAAAAAGATGATTATAAAGAGGCAAACAAACAATTTAATCAAGTTTTAGGCGAAGAAAAATACAAAGAAAAATTATCCTATTTTCAAGCAGATATGAATTTTAAACTTGGAAATTTTAAAAAATCAATTGAATTGGGTTTAGTTGCTTTGCCAAAATCTAATGAAAATGAACAATCGGAACTGAACAAAATTATAGGCGAAAGTTATTTTAATTTAAAACAATATGACAAAGCGCTCCCTTTTTTAAAAGAATATAGAGGTAAAAATGGAAAATGGAACAACACAGATTTTTATCTATTGGGTTATACCTATTACAAACAGGGCGATTATCAAAATGCTATTTCGCAATTTAATAAAATTATTGAGGGTAAAGATTTTGTGGCTCAAAATGCCTTTTATCATTTGGGAGAAAGTTATTTAAAATTGAATAAAAAACAAGAAGCAGTAACCGCTTTTAAAAGTGCTTCGGAAATGCCTTTTGATAAAAAAATTCAAGAAGATTCGGCTTTAAATTATGCAAAATTGAGTTATGAAATTGGAAATTCGTACCAAAGTGTTTTAGATGTTTTGAATGATTTTTTAATAAAATATCCAAATTCGCCAAGTAAAATTGAAATTGAAGCGTTGCTAATAAATTCGTATGTAAGTTCTAAAAATTACAAGGAAGCCTTGGTTATGTTAGAAAAAAATAAAAATCTTAAAAATAAATTAATTTATCAAAAAGTAACTTTTTATCGTGGTTTAGAATTGTTTACAGATGGAAATTATACCGATGCAAAAAATATGTTCGTAAAATCAATTGAAAACCAACAAGATGCCATTTTTTCGGCAAGAGCCTTGTTTTGGAAAGCCGAAACCGAATTTACATTAAACGATTTCGACAATGCATTAATAACTTTTAAACAATTTGAAAATACTGGAAACAAGCAAGTTGACGAGGCAAAAACCATCAATTATAACATTGCCTATTGTTATTTTAAACAAAAAGAATACCAGCAAGCCGCAAACTATTTTCAGTTACAAATTGATTCCAGTGCGGAAAATAAAATCCGTTTAAACGATTCGTATTTGCGACTTGGAGATTGCCAATTTGTATCAAAAAAATTTACCGAAGCTGTAATAGCCTACAATAAATCAATAGAAATGAAAAGTGTTGATTCGGATTACGCTTTGTTTCAAAAAGCAATTTCGCAAGGTTTTTCTGGAAAAAATGACAAGAAAATTGATGATTTTATTACATTTCTAGATAAATTTAAAACTTCGCAGTACCGTGATGATGTTTTGTTTGAATTGGCAAATACTTATGTTATAGTTAAAAAAGCCGAATTGGCTATAAAAACTTACGACCAACTAATTTTTGAATTTAAAAATGGAACTTACACTTCAAAAGCCATTTTAAAACAAGGTTTAATTTATAATAATGCTCAAAATGACGAACAAGCCATTGCAAAATTTAAAAAAGTAGTTTCCGATTTTCCAAAATCGCCCGAGGCTTTGGAAGCAATTGCTACAGCACGATTAATTTATGTTGATAACGGAAAAGTTGACGAATATGCAACTTGGGTTAAAACTTTAGATTTTATTGAAGTTACTGATGCTGAATTGGATAACGATACTTTTGAAGGATCCGAAAAACAACTTTTACAAGGCAATAAAAAGCAAGCTATAACATTATTAAATGGCTATATTTCTAAATTTCCAAATGGAATTCATTATTTAAAAGCCAATTTTGATTTAGCACAATTATTTTTTGATGAAGGGTCACAGGGAA
>JAYUFJ010000204.1:0-5298 GCA_043738775.1 Flavobacterium sp.
GTAAAAGCAAAGGCCGATTTGGAAACTTTTTTTAAGGTATTTTTTGGCGATGTACCAAATGAAATTCCAGTTTCGTTTATTGAAGATCAAGTAATTACTCACACTTATACAGCAACAGGAAGTTTTACAGTCACCGTTATTGCGTTAAGCGGTGGTGCAGCAACAACAACTTACACACAAGTCATTACAATAAACAATCCTATTGTTTTACCAGTTGATTTTCAATCATCAACCATAAATTATGCTTTTACCAACTTTGGTGGAGCAAATACCAGTGTTGTAAATAATCCGGCAATTAATGCAGGAAATATGAGTACTAAAGTGGCAAAAACCAATAAATCTTCTGGCTCACAAGTTTGGGCAGGTTCGTTTTTTGAATTGGGTGCTCCAATAGACTTTTCGACTATGCAAAAAATAAAAATGAAAGTTTGGTCGCCACAAGCTGGTATTGTTGTAAAAATGAAATTAGAAAATTTAGCAGATCCAACCATAAACATAGAATCAGATAAAACAACAACAACTTCAAATGCGTGGGAAGAAGTAACATTTGATTTTACAGGAGTCAATTCTGCAAATAACTATCAACGAGTAGTAGTTTTCTTCAATTTTGGAAATGCAGGCACAGGTTTAGATTACTATTTTGATGATATTCAATTGACTTCTGGAGTTCCAACGGTCAATTTACCAATAGATTTTGAATCCAGTAGCATTCCTTATACTTTCCTTGACTTTGGCGGAAACACTGCATCGGTAGCTAATAATCCAAATATTACGGGTATTGACACTAGTGCAAAAGTGGGTAAAATTATTAAAGGTAATGGTGCTTTAACCTATGCGGGATCAATTATTACGTTAGGTAATCCAATTAATTTTGCTACGATGCAAAAAATAAAAATGAAAGTTTGGTCGCCGCAAGCAGGTATTGTTGTGAAAATTAAATTAGAAAATTTAACCAATTCTGCCTTAAATACCGAACTCGATGTTAATACAACAACATCAAATGCTTGGGAGGAATTAACATATAATTTCACAGGTATAGTAAATGCCAATAATTATCAAAAAGTAATAGTGTTTTTTGATTTTGGAAATACAGGTACAGGCACAACTTATTATTTTGACGATATAAAACAATCCAACTAAAAAAATAAAGATGAAAAATATAATCTATAATTTCATAGTATCAATCGCTTCCCTTATACTACTTAATGGTTGCCAAGAAGAATCAAAAACATTTGGAGATTTAAATACACCAACAAATTTAACAGTTACTGCTGTAATAGTGGGTCAAGATGCAACACATCCAAATGGAGATGGATCGGGAAAGGTTTTGTTTACTGCAAATGCTGCAAATGCCATTTCATATAAATATGTTTTTAGCGATGCAACAAATCAAGTTGCCCCAACAGGTGTTTATCAAAAACAATTTACCACAAATGGTTTAATTACCTATACAATAAATATAATTGCATCAGGAAAAGGTGGGCTTTCAACAAACAAAGTAATTACTTTGCAAGTTAGAAGCGATTTTAATGATGCCGAAGCTGTCGGTTTTTTAACTGGCGGAAGTTCAAAAACTTGGTACTGGTCAGCATCAGAAGCTGGACATTTAGGTGTAGGTCAAAACGATAACGATGTTACTAAAAATTATTTTGCAAATTATTACCAAGCAGCACCTTTTGAAAAAGCAGGTTCACCTTCAAGCAGTTGTTTATATGATAATAAATTGAAATTTTCTTTAGTTGGAAACGATTTAAAATACGAATTGGACAATCAAGGACATACTTTTTTCAATGCAGCTTTTCAAAGCGTTGTTGGCGGTAGTGCTGGTAGTGATAATTGTTACAATTACAGCACTGCGGGCGTAAAAAGCGTTAGTTTGAGTCCATCGACATCTGTTGTAGCGGCAAATAATATCCCTAATCAAACCCGAGGTACTGTTATGACTTTTTCTGATAAT
This sequence comes from Flavobacterium sp., assembly GCA_043738775.1. Taxonomy (GTDB): domain Bacteria; phylum Bacteroidota; class Bacteroidia; order Flavobacteriales; family Flavobacteriaceae; genus Flavobacterium. The sequence continues at coordinate 1,958 of JAYUFJ010000204.1, forward strand.
GGTTTTATGGGTTACTACATTGGTCAAAATTCTTACGAAATTTTATCAATTACTGCAAACAGAATGGTTGTTAGAGCCGTTATGGGCGGAAATCCTGCTTTGGCTTGGTATCATATTTTTACAACAATTCCACCTGTTCAAGATCCAATAACCGATTATACAAACTTAGTTTTTTCGGATGATTTTAATATTGATGGTGCTCCAAACCCAGCAAAATGGAATTATGACCTAGGCGCAGGTGGCTGGGGTAACGGTGAATTACAATCCTACACAAACAATCCAAGCAACATAATTGTGCAAGGCGGAAGTTTAAAAATAACTGCAAAAGCTCAAGCGGTTACAGGAGCCAATTACACCTCTGCACGAATAAATTCTAAGGGTAAATTTGATTTTGCTTTCGGAAAAGTGGAATTTAGGGCTAAACTTCCTACTGGCGGAGGAACCTGGCCTGCATTGTGGATGTTAGGCAGTAATTTTCTTACAAATACTTGGCCAGCTTGTGGCGAAATCGATGTTATGGAAGAAATTGGAAATAATCCCAACGTCATTTTTGCAACACTTCATTATCCTGGACATTCTGGTGGGAATGGTGTTTCCAATAATACAACGGTGACTAATTCATCAACACAATTTCACGATTATAAAGCCATTTGGAGTCCAAATTCTATTCGTTTTTATGTTGACAATGTCTTGTTTCACACATTTGTTAATACAACATCAACGCCATTTAATGCTAACTTTTTCTTGATTATGAACGTTGCTATGGGCGGAAACTTTGGAGGAACAATTAGCCCAACTTTTACCCAATCAACAATGGAAGTCGATTACGTTAAAGTATATCAATAGTAAAAAAATATTTTTAATGAGATATTCATTTGTAATCGCATCATTTTTTATTTTTTTTTTAAGTTGTAATTCAACAAAAAAAGTAATAGTAACAACTTCCAAATCTACTGTTGATTTGCGGGTTGATTCATTATTAAAATTAATGACTTTAAAAGAAAAGATAGGACAATTAAATTTATACAATGGTTTTTGGGATATAACAGGACCAGCACCAAAGGACGGTTTGGCGGCAAAAAAATATCAAGACCTAAAAAATGGTTATGTTGGCGCAATGTTAAACGTTAAAGGTGTTAAAAATGTAAAAGCTTTGCAAAAAATTGTTGTTGAGCAAACCCGGTTACACATTCCGTTATTATTTGGTTTCGATGTAATTCACGGTTATAAAACCATCAGTCCAATACCGCTAGCCGAAGCTGCTAGTTGGGATTTAGATGCAATAAAAAAATCGGCAGCTATTGCGGCCGAAGAAGCATCAGCAGCAGGAATAAATTGGACTTTTGCACCTATGATCGATGTTTCGAGAGATCCACGCTGGGGACGTGTAATGGAAGGTGCTGGTGAAGACACTTTTCTTGGAAGCAAAATAGCTGTAGCTCGAGTTCAAGGTTTTCAGGGAAATGATTTTTTATCAAACAAAACGATTTTAGCTTGTGCCAAACACTTTGCTGGCTATGCTTTTGCAGAATCTGGAAAAGATTATAATACAGTTGATGTAAGTGAAGAAACACTACAAAATGTAATTTTACCACCATTTAAGGCAGTTGCCAATGCAGGAGTTCGCACTTTTATGAACTCGTTTAACGAACTTAATGGAATTCCTGCAACAGGGAATACTTATTTGCAACGTAAAATATTAAAAGGCGATTGGAATTTTAAAGGATTTGTAGTTTCAGATTGGGGTTCAATAAACGAAATGATCAATCACGGATATGCTAAAAACAGTAAAAATGCTGCTGAAATTGCTTTAAATGCAGGTTCCGATATGGATATGGAATCGTATTCATATATCGATAATTTAGAGAATCTAGTCAATGAGAATAAGGTTAATGAATCTTTAATTAACGATGCAGTCAAACGAATTTTAAAAGTAAAATTTGAAATGGGTTTATTTGAAAATCCATACAAATATTGTGATGAAAATCACGAAAAAGAAACAGTTTTAAATTCTAAATTTCAAAAAGAGATTTTAGACATTGCAATGAAATCAATTGTACTTTTAAAAAACGAGAACAATTTACTTCCTTTAAAAAAGAAAGGTCAAAAAATTGCCATAATTGGCGCTTTAGCAAATGATAAAACGAGTCCACTTGGCAGTTGGCGCATAGGTGCCGACGATGAAACAGCAATTTCTGTGGTAGAAGGAATGCAAAAGTACAATGAAAATAAACTGATTTATTCAAAAGGTGTCGATGTAACTTATGGTCGCACTCAATTTGTTTGGGAAACAAAAATTAATTCAACCGACACAACAGGTTTTGCAGAAGCCATTGAATTGGCAAAAAATTCTGATGTAATAGTAATGGTTTTAGGAGAACACGGCCTGCAAACGGGTGAAGGCAGATGTAGAACAGATTTGGCTTTGCCTGGTTTACAACAACAATTATTAGAAACTATTTACAAAGTAAATCCTAACATAGTTTTAGTTTTAAACAATGGTCGTCCTTTGGCTATTCCTTGGGCAGCAGAACATATACCAGCAATTGTTGAAGCTTGGCAATTGGGAACTCAAGCCGGAAACGCTATAGCTAGTGTACTTTACGGTGACTACAACCCAAGTGGAAAATTGCCTATGACTTTTCCGAGAAATGTAGGTCAAATACCTATTTATTATAATTATAAAAACACAGGGCGACCAACAATGAATGAACCCGAAAGTGTTTTTTGGTCTCATTATAGTGATGAAAAAAATTCACCTCAATTCGCATTTGGACATGGATTGAGTTATTCAAAATTTGAATATTCTGACTTAAAATTAAGTAAAAACTCCTTTTCAAAAAATGGCAAAATAGAAGTTTCAATAACATTAAAAAACAATAGTGAAATTGCTGGAAAAGAAGTTGTTCAACTTTATATTAAAGATATAATTGGAACAATAACTAGACCTGTAATAGAGCTTAAAGATTTTGAAATGGTTAGTTTACAACCCAATGAAACTAAAGTAGTAACTTTTACAATTAACGAAAAAACAATTGAGTTTTATACAGCCAATAAAATATTTGAAGCCGAAGCGGGTGATTTTATAGTGTTTGTTGGCGGAAGTTCTGACAAAACAATTAATGCAAAATTTGAATATTTAAAGTAAAAATGATGAGAAAAAATATATTTCTAGTAATCTTTTTTTTTCAAATTTGCACTTCTCAAAATGTAAAACGTAAGTTATTATGGGAAGAAAATTTTAAAGGTAATCAGTTGAATGAAAACATTTGGAATTTTGAAAACGGTGATGGATGCCCTAATTTGTGCGGTTGGGGAAATAATGAAAATCAAATTTACTG
>JAYUFJ010000205.1:0-1876 GCA_043738775.1 Flavobacterium sp.
CAGCAATATTCCAAATAGCCTTATTAAACATCGTTTTTTCGTTCGATAGTATTTTAACAGCAATAGGAATGATAAGTATGAAAAGTCCTGCCGAAGGTGGTTTTGGATCTCAAGGTGCTATTTTAATTATGATTTTATCGATAGTTATTTCAATTGCAATAATGATGATTTTTGCAGGTCCAGTAAGTAAATTTGTTAACGAGCATCCAACAATTCAAATTTTGGGATTGTCGTTTTTAATATTAATTGGAGTAATGCTTTTAGCAGAAGGTTCCCATTTGGCTCATTTTAAATTTGGAAATGACACCGAAGTAAATAGTATCCCAAAAGGATATTTATATTTTTCAATTTTCTTTTCATTATTTGTTGAATTTTTAAACATTAAAATTCGAAAAAACAACAAGCCATTAAAATTAAAAAATAACACAATTATTGATAAAAATTTAGCCGACAACGATGTAACAAATTAATTGAAACAGCAATTTAGGACTATCAATAATTGAAATTCCCGCCATCCTTCCTTCCGCACTAAAAAAAAGTGCGGATTCCTTCCTGTCGGGGTTAATTGATAGAGTTTTGTACCTTATTTATAAGCATCGACGCTCTTTTAATCCAAACTCAATGTTATTTGACCATCATCATCTGTTTCGGTTTGAATATTTGTTAAAATTGTTTCATCGCCAACAACTTCCATTTCTTCAGGTTGCAATTCTTCGGGTGCTTCAAATGGTAACGATTCTAGTAAATTCACTTGTTTTATTTTTTCGGCAGTTAATTGATTTCCAATGGCTTTAATTCCTTTAATGGCAATAAATTGCTCCAAATCAATAATTTGATTTTCTTTTTGAATTCCTTTTACCTTTGTAAAAATAATTTCAGCAACTGGTCGCCAATCGGTCGAAACAATTTCCAATTGTGTTTTTTCATTTTCCGAAATAAAAATTTCTTCTTTATTTTCGTTTTCAATTAAAAAACGTTTAATAAAATAGCGTTCTTTTTCGCCGTCATAATAAATTGTAGAAATAGGTTTTTTTGGGTTCCATTTTTCCATTACAATTAAATCTTGATCAAAATGAGTTGTTAATTCAGGTATAATCGTTTTTAATTTTCCCGATTGATTGATTATTAAAAGTCTATCATTTGGACGAAATTCGCCCAACAATTCACCTCTACCATCAACATTTAAACGTTGAACGGTATCATCAAACCAAACTTTTCTGGGGCGTAAAGTTGAAATTCCTTTTTCTTTTAATTCGATTTTTTTAATTGGATATTTGGTAACTGTATTCCCTTTTGATGGTCTACCTTTAATCGAAATATCTGTAAAGTCAACATCCCATTTCAATTTTTTGATACTTCCAACTTGTCGTAACAAAATGGTAATTACTTCTGCCTCACCATTGGGGTTGGCGGTAAAATACAGTACTTGTGAACCTATTTTTTCTTGAGTCAAGTCATAAAATTTATCACGAGTAACACCCGAAACATTGAAGCGTTTTATAAAAGTTGAACCATTTTTTCCATCACGATAAATCATATTATAAATAGTTCGTTTATCATTTTTGTCAAAAATTGCAATATGAATAATGTCTTTACCAATAAATTTTTTTTCATCGACTTTGGTAACCATCATTTTTCCATCTCGAAGAAACACAATTACATCGTCAATATCCGAACAATCAGCTACATACTCATCTTTCTTTAATCCAGTTCCTATAAAACCCTCTTCTTTATTTACGTATAATTTAGTATTTCGTAACACTACTTTGGTAGCTTCAATATTTTCGAAACTACGCAGTTCTGTTAATCTTTCTCGTCCTTTTCCGTATTTATCTTTTAATTTTTGGAAAAAATCAACGGCAAAATCGATTATGTT
>JAYUFJ010000206.1:0-1876 GCA_043738775.1 Flavobacterium sp.
GTTACTTGCGATTGATAATTAACCCAAAAGATGAAGAAGCTTTGGTAAGAGTTATAAATTATCCCGGACGAGGCATTGGTGATACTACTGTTGAGAAACTAACAGTAGCAGCCAATCATTACAAACGCTCGATTTTTGAAGTAATGGAGCATATTGACAAAATTGATTTAAAGCTAAATTCGGGCACTAAAACCAAGTTGCAAGATTTTGTAATGATGATAAAAAGTTTTCAGGTTATTGACCAAAATCAAGATGCATTTTATCTTGCCGATCACGTGAGTAAAAAAACGGGTTTGGTACAAGAGTTAAAAAAAGACGGAACCCCCGAAGGCATTGCAAGAATTGAAAATATAGAAGAATTACTAAACGGAATAAAAGATTTTACCGAAGGACAAAAAGAAATTGATGGCGCAAGAGGTTCATTATCTGAATTTCTAGAAGATGTGGCATTAGCAACCGATTTGGATAAAGATACTGGTGATGACGACCGAGTGGCTTTAATGACTATTCACTTGGCGAAAGGATTAGAATTTCCGACAGTTTTTGTAGTTGGGTTGGAAGAAGATTTGTTTCCGAGTGCGATGAGTTTAAACACTAGAAGTGATTTAGAAGAAGAACGACGTTTGTTTTATGTTGCATTAACTCGTGCCGAAAATGAGGCGTATTTGACTTATGCACAATCGCGGTATCGTTGGGGAAAATTATGTGATAGTGAACCTTCACGATTTATTGAAGAAATTAAAGAAGACTATTTGGAATACTTAAATCCGAGTGAAATGTCAAATTATCGGTACAAACCTACCATTGATTTGGATATTTTTGGCGACGTTGATAAATCGAAATTGCGATTGGCGAAACCTATCTCCGGAATCGGTCCTACTTCAATTTCTAATGAACCGAATTCCAATATTAATGTACGAAAACTAAAACCTGTTGGAAATGCACCGAGTACTAATTTATTTGACAATCAATTAATTCAAGGAAATATAGTTATGCACGAGCGCTTTGGTAAAGGCGAAGTCATTGCTTTAGAAGGAGCTGGTGCCGATAAAAAAGCTGAAATCAAGTTTGATGTAGGCGGTATTAAAAAATTATTACTGCGTTTTGCAAAATTGGATGTAATTGGTTAATTGTTTTAAAATTCAACTTAGTAGTAAACACTTTTATTACACAATACAAAATTTATGGGACAATTTATAAAAATTTACGAAGACAAACCTAGTGAAGCATCAATAAAAATTGTGGTTGATGTTTTAAAAAATGGAGGGTTAATAATTTACCCAACCGATACTGTTTATGGTTTAGGCTGCGATATTACGAATACTAAAGCTTTGGAACGAATTGCAAAAATTAAAGGAATAAAATTAGAAAAAGCCAATTTCTCATTTGTTTGCAGTGATTTAAGTAATATTTCTAATTATGTAAAACAAATTGACACTTCAACATTTAAATTATTAAAACGGGCATTACCTGGAGCTTATACTTTTATTTTACCAGGAAGCACCAATCTTCCTAAAGAATTTAAGAAAAAAACCACTGTCGGAATAAGAGTTCCAAACAACAATATTGCAATCGAAATTGTAAAAATGTTAGGAAATCCAATAGTTTCAACATCAATTCATGATGATGATGAAGTGCTAGAATATTCAACCGATCCTGAGTTGATTTTTGAAAAATGGCAAAATTTGGTTGATTTGGTTATCGATGGAGGCTATGGTGATAATCTTGCATCTACAATTATTGATTTGTCTGGTTTTGAACCAGTTGTAGTGCGCGAAGGCAAAGGAAGTTTGGATATTTTGTAATTTTTATAAACCAAGTAATCTGCTTTTAAGGGTTTTATTAATTGGTTTTTCTTCAAGCCAAATGCCAAATA
>JAYUFJ010000207.1:0-1873 GCA_043738775.1 Flavobacterium sp.
TATTTAACGACAAATAATTTAAACCAACATCTATTAAAAACTTCAATCTATCGTTGATTTCTTTTAAAATTTCGGAGGCTATAATTTTTTGCTTTTCGGATAGCGTTTTTGGTAATTTTGAAAACCAAACCAATAATTCCGAAATATCCATTGATGATAATTCAGCAATATTGTGTTCATTTATTTTAAAGAAAAGCGATTCTTTTTTTAATCGACTACCATTGCAATCTGGACAATTAATTTCGTCCATAAATTCTTTTGCCCAGCGTTTTATAGCTGTGGACGAATTTTCATCGTATTGATTTTTAATGAATTTCGAGATTCCTTCAAAATCTATTTTATATTCTTTAGTAACTCCAGCAGATTTTGATTTTATCGAAAATTTTTCGTTACCTCCGTTCAAAATCATTTCCATAGCCTCATCGGAAATTGTTTCAATTGCATCGGTTAATTTAAAGTTGAATTTTTCGCCAATTAATTCCAATTGTTTAAAAATCCACGACGATTTGTATTCACCAATAGGCGCAAAGCCACCTTTTTGAATAGATAGTTTTGGGTTTGGAATAATTTTTTTTCTATTAATTTCGTTTATTGTACCCAAACCATTACAATGTTCACAAGCACCTTTTGGCGAATTGAACGAAAATAAATTTGGTTCTGGATTTTGATATGAAATTCCAGTTGTTGGACACATTAAAGTTCTACTAAAAAAACGAGGAATTTTTGTACCTTCTTCTAAAACCATCATTACATCTTCGCCGTGATACATTGCAGTTTTGATACTTTCTGCTAAACGTTTGTTTATATCTTCATTATCATCAACTTGTAATCGATCAATTACAATTTCGATGTCGTGGGTTTTGTAGCGATCGAGCTTCATTCCATTAGTAATATCTACAATTTGTCCGTTAACACGAACTTTTACAAACCCTTGCTTAGCAATTTGTTGAAATAGCTCTGCATAGTGTCCTTTTCGAGCACGAATTATTGGAGCAAGAACATTAATTCTTTTATCAGTAAAATTGGTTTTTATTAATTCTTTGATTTGCTCATCCGAGTAAGAAACCATTTTCTCGCCCGAGTTGTAGCTGTACGCTTCGCCAGCACGAGCATATAACAAACGTAAAAAATCATAAATTTCGGTAATTGTTCCAACAGTCGATCGTGGCGATTTACTTGTAGTTTTTTGTTCGATAGCAATTACTGGTGATAATCCGTCAATTTTATCTACATCAGGTCGTTCCAATCCGCCTAAAAATTGTCTGGCGTAGGCAGAAAAAGTTTCAATATAACGTCTTTGTCCTTCTGCGTAAATTGTATCAAAAGCTAATGATGATTTACCTGAACCCGAAAGCCCTGTTATTACAACTAATTTTTCTCGAGGAATTGAAATATCAATGTTTTTGAGATTGTGTACTCGAGCTCCTAAAACTTCAATAGTATTATTATTTGACATAAAATAGTAAAAAGGCAAAAGTACGAATTTGATTTTTGATTTGATTCGAGGTGATTAATTGATTTAAGAAATTTTTAAAATATTTTTAATTTAAACTTTTTTTTAAACCTATTTAAAAATAAATGCGAATACAATAAAAACATATAATATAATTTAAATGTAATTTTATTAGAGATAAAATAAAATAATACAAAAAAAACACATAAGTTGTCAACACTATAACGTTTTCGATGAATTAGGTATTTTATTTTGATTTTTTTTATTTCTACTTTTGAAAAATACTAACCTACCAAAACAAATTAAAATGAAATTAAAAAAACAATTATTTTATTTTATCTCTAATAAAATTACATTTAAATTATATTATATGTTTTTATTGTATTCGCATTTATTTTTAAATAGGTTTAAAAAAAAGTT
>JAYUFJ010000208.1:0-5275 GCA_043738775.1 Flavobacterium sp.
GAAGGTTTTGGAAATTGTACCAACACCGGAGCTTGCGAAGTGGAATGTCCGAAAGGAATTTCACTTGAATATATTGCTCAAATGAATAGAGAATATCTTTCGGCAAGTATAAGTGGTTAATTAATAATTTCTTTTTATTTGTAAAAAACCAAATTTTAATTAAAAGTTTGGTTTTTTTTGGTTTATAATATTTTTAAAATTAGTTTATTAGTTAAAAACGTATTATTTGATTCCATATATTTTGAAGAAAAAATTGCATTTTAACATAATTTTTATACATTAGCTCAAACAAATTAACGTTTTAACCTAAAATTATTTATTATGAATTGGTACTTAGATGTTTTAAAGAATTATGTGAATTTTAATGGCAGAGCTAGGCGAAAAGAATATTGGATGTTTTTTTTGTTTCACATTATAATCTATTATGGATTAATAGCAATATCGTTGATTATTAGTCATAAATTATTTCCATTAGCAATTATATATATATTTGCTACAATGTTACCAGCATTTGGAGTAGGAGTTAGAAGAATGCACGATGTTGGAAAAAGCGGTTGGTACCTATTTATACCTATATATAGTTTTATTTTGGCTGTAACCGAAGGCGAACAAGGACAGAATGATTATGGTTCCGATCCTAAAAATACAAATGATGAAATGGATCAAATAGGTTCTCAAAACGGATTTTAATTGCTATATTATTATTAAAAGTTAAGGCTTTCCTATTTTTGAAAGCCTTTTTTTATTAAAAACAAGAAATTTTTATTAAAATTCAATTAATTAAATACAATTTCGTAATATTGCAATATGTAAACTAAATTATATTACATCTATTTGCTATACAAATGGGTACAACTAAATTAGAAAATTTTTCAAAAACAACTACTCAAATGGCCGATTTGCATCGGGCACTTGGTAACCCGGCAAGATTTGAAATAATTAACTTAATTCGACTTGAAAAAGAGTGTTTAAGTGTAAAAATTTTTGAAAAAATTTCACTTTCACAATCAACTATTTCCAAACATATTTCCGAGCTTAAGAATGTAAATTTAATTATCACTTTAAATACTCCTAATGGCATTTCTTACTCAATTAATAGATTAGTTTGGAAAAAAATTGAAGATTATTTTAATCCGTTATATATTGAAAAAATTGAAGTTTTAGATGATTTTGAAATAAAAGTTGAAAAAAAAGAACCGAAAAGTACAAGCAAAAAAAATCTTAATTTGAAAAACATGAATTATCAGTTTAAACACTTGATTTTAAAGAGTAAAAACATTTAATTTTATACTCAAGATTTTCATTTAATTAAAAATCCCAAATTTAATACAAGATAAGAATTTGGGAATTATTTTTAAAGTTATAAAAACTTACATTTTCATCAACCAATTTTTAATTGAAACTTCGTTCTCAATAATTGATTTTAAACTGGAAATTTTAATTCGGTCTTGTTTCATTGTGTCTCGGTGACGAATAGTTACTGTTTCATTTTCTAATGTTTGATGATCAACAGTTATACAAAACGGTGTTCCTAGAGCATCTTGTCGACGATAACGTCTTCCAACAGCATCTTTTTCATCATAAGCAACTGTAAAATCCCATTTTAAATCGTCTATTATTTTACGGGCAACTTCTGGCAAACCATCTCTTTTTATTAAAGGTAAAACGGCTACTTTGGTTGGTGCTAAAACACTTGGCAATTTTAAAACAGTTCTTGTTGAACCGTCTTCTAAAGTTTCTTCTTTTAAAGAAGTTGCAAACACGGCTAAAAACATCCTGTCCAACCCGACAGAAGTTTCTACAACATAAGGAACATAATTTTTATTTTCTTCTGTGTCAAAATATTGTAGTTTTTTTCCCGAAAATTCTTCGTGGGCTTTTAAATCAAAATCGGTTCTTGAGTGAATTCCTTCCAATTCCTTGAAACCAAATGGAAAGTTGAATTCAATATCTGCTGCAGCGTTGGCGTAATGTGCTAGTTTATCGTGGTCGTGAAAACGATAATTTTGTTTTCCTAAACCTAATGATAAATGCCAATTCAATCGGGCTAGTTTCCAATATTCATACCACTGCATTTCCTCACCAGGTTTTACAAAAAATTGCATTTCCATTTGTTCAAACTCTCGCATTCGGAAAATAAATTGTCTTGCAACTATTTCATTTCTAAAAGCTTTTCCGGTTTGTGCAATTCCGAAAGGAATTTTCATTCGCCCCGATTTTTGAACATTTAAAAAGTTTACAAAAATTCCTTGAGCAGTTTCGGGCCGCAAATATAAATCCATTGCCGACTCTGCCGATGCACCTAATTTTGTACCAAACATTAAATTAAATTGCTTTACTTCTGTCCAGTTTCTTGAACCCGATTCAGGACAAGCAATTTCTAATTCTTCTATCAATAACTTAACATCGTCGAGATTTTTATCGCTTAACGATTTTCCCATTCGAGCCAAAATTTCATTTTTTCGAGCCAAATATTCCATTACGCGAACATTGGTTGAAACAAATTCGTCTCGATTAAAAGCATCTCCAAAACGAATTGCTGCTTTTTCAATTTCCTTCTCGGCTTTTTGATTTAATTTTTCGGCATAATCTTCAATTAAAACGTCGGCTCGATATCTTTTTTTAGAATCTTTATTGTCTATTAATGGATCGTTAAACGCGTCAACGTGTCCAGATGCTTTCCAAGTGGTTGGGTGCATTAATATTGCCGAATCCAAGCCAACAATATTTTCGTTCATTTGAACCATTGCTTTCCACCAGTACTCGCGAATGTTCTTTTTTAATTCAACTCCGTTTTGCGCATAGTCGTAAACTGCACTTAAACCATCGTAAATTTCACTCGACTGAAAAATAAATCCATATTCTTTAGCGTGCGAAACTACATTTTTAAATAAATCGTCTTGTTTTGCCATAATGGTGCAAAAATAGAAAAATTAATAGAAAAATCGAAGTTATTTTACATTTAGAAAAATTACTTTTACCAAAAAATCTACTTTTAAAAACCTCTCAATTAATGTTTCAAAGCATTCTTAATTTATTTTTTCCTAAAGCCTGCTCTGGTTGTGATTCGATTTTATTGACTAATGAAAATGTAATTTGTACCGAATGCAGACACAATCTTCCACTTACTAATTTTCATAAGTACCCAAATAACGAAGCATTTTTAAAATTTTATGGTCGATTGGAAATTCAATTTGCAAGTGCGTTATTGTATTTTCAAAAAAATGGAATTGTGCAGGAATTAATTCATAAATTAAAATATAAAGGGCATCAAGAAATTGGCGAAATCATTGGTTTTTGGTATGCCGAGGAATTAAAAAACATTGAAATTTTAAAATTTGTTGATTATATAATTCCAGTTCCAATACATAAAAAAAGATTAAACCAAAGGGGCTATAATCAAGTTACTACTTTTGGGAAAGCCTTGTCGGAAAGCTTAAATATTCCAGTTTTAAACCTAATTTTAGTTCGAGATAAATATACTAAATCGCAAACAAAAAAAAACATTTTAGGCAGAAACGAAGTTGTAGATCAAATTTTTAGTATCACATCAATTGAAAATTATCAAAACAAACATTTTTTACTAATTGATGATGTTATTACAACTGGCGCAACCCTTGAAAGCTGTGGACGTGAAGTTTTAAAAATTAAAGGCGCTAAGTTGAGTATCGTTTGTATGGCAATGACAAAAAACGGTTGATTATAATTTTCTTAAAATTGTTTCGTTTCAAAAAATATAATTGTTATTTTGCGTTTACAAAAATGAAATGCCAAATGTGTAAAAATCTTTTTAAATCGATTGCAATAATTACTTTAATAATTGTATTTAGTTGTGCTAAACGAGGTTCTATAACTGGCGGTTCAAAAGATACTTTGGCTCCAGTAATGATACAAAGTTTACCCAAAAACTTCAGCACTAATTTTAATGGAAAAAGTGTAAAATTGAAATTTAACGAATATGTTAAATTGAAAGATGTAAACAAACAATTAATTGTTTCGCCACCAATGAAAAATCAATTGGAAATTTTACCGCAATTGGCAACAAAAGAACTTACAATTAAAATAAAAGATACTTTATTGCCCAACACCACTTATAGTTTTAATTTCGGAAACAGTATTCAAGATAACAATGAGAATAATCCATTGAAACAATATAAATATGTTTTTTCAACAGGAAAATATTTGGATTCCTTATTTTTAAATGTCAAAACTAAAGATGCAATTAATCGAAAAGTAGATAATTTTGTTTCAATTATGTTGTATGAAGTGAACGACAAATACACTGATTCGGTTGTTTTTAAACAAGTACCTCGATATATAACAAATACCTTAGATAGTTTAAAATTGGTAAAACTAGAAAATTTAAAACAAGGTAAATATCGCTTAATTGCTTTAAAAGATGTAAACGGAAATAATAAATTTGACCCAAATACAGATAAAATTGGTTTTCAAAACAAGTTTGTAAAAATACCGAATGATACCCTATACGAATTGGAGTTGTTTAAACAAGAAATTCCTTTTAAAGCCAAAAATAGTTCACAATTATCGGGCAATAAACTTGTAATAGGATATGAAGGCAAAGCAAAAGACTTAAAAATTTCTGTAAAAAAAGACAAACAAACTATTCCGTTTATTGTAACTCAATTTCCCAAAAAAGATTCGTTGTTGATATGGGTAAAAGCACAAAAAAATGACTCACTAGTTGTTTTAGTTTCCAAAAACAAGTATGAAAAACAATTTTCGTACAAGTTTAAAAATCAAAAAAAAGATACTTTACGTTTTACCGCTGTTCAAACAGATGTGTTGCCATTGAGAGATAAATTTACTATAAATGCAACAACACCATTATCAAAATTTGACAATTCCAAAATGATTTTACTTAATAAAGATTCTGTTTCGGTTAAATTCACCACCGAATATGATGATTTAAATCAAGAATTAAAATTCAATTTTACCAAGGAACCATTGGAGAAATACAAACTTAAAATTTTTCCGGGTGCAATTACCGATTTTTTCGATAAAAAAAATGACACTTTAATTTATAGGTTTTCTACTAAAAACACGTCTGATTATGGCAATTTACGTGTAGAATTAGAAAATGTAAATAGATTTCCTGTAATTGTAGAAATTACAGATAAAGATGGAAAAATAATAACAAGCGAATATTCAGACAAAAAAAACTTTGTAAATTTTGATTTAATAGAACCCGAAATTGTTACTTTACGGTTAATTTATGACGATAATAAAAATAAAGTTTGGGATTCAGGAAACTTTA
>JAYUFJ010000209.1:0-1866 GCA_043738775.1 Flavobacterium sp.
TTGCGTTGGAATCATTTATTTAATGATAAATTATTTTCAAATTTATCATTGATTTATAGCGATTATTACTTTGGTTTAGGTTTAGATTTAGCTGATTTCAAATGGGATTCTGGAATCAAAAACTACAATATAAAATACGATTTCAAGAATTATATTACGGACAAATTCAAATTAAATTTTGGCGTTAATAGTATTTATTATGATTTCAATCCTGGAACAATTTCACCAACAAGTTCAAATTCAGGCATAAATTTCAAACAATTAGATAAAAAATACGCTTTTGAACCTGCACTATATGTTGCTGCCGAACAAGAAATTTCAAAAAAGATTTCGCTTTCCTATGGTTTACGATACAGTATGTTTTATAGGTTGGGTCAATCCAATGTAAATCTTTATGCCAATAACGAACCCGTAACTTTTAATCAAGACACACAGACCTATCAAAAAGCAACGCCAATTGGGACCCAGTTTTATGATAAAAACAAAGTGATTCAAAGCTATAATTACTTAGAGCCTCGTTTTTCTGTTGCTTATGAATTAGATAAAAATCAATCAATAAAAGCAAGCTACAATAGAATGGTTCAGTATTTACAATTGGTTTCTAATACTTCATCGCCAACTCCATTGGATGTTTGGATGCCAAGTGATAATTATATCAAACCGCAAATTGCAGACCAAGTGGCATTGGGTTATTTCAAAAATTTCAGCAATGAAAAATATTCTTTTGAGGCTGAAACTTTCTATAAAAAAATCCAAAACAGAATGGATTATATAGATGGTGCTAATTTAGTTGCAAATGAAGCTATTGAGCAGGTGGTTCTAAATGGTCAAATGCGTTCCTATGGTTTAGAATTAATGTTGCGAAAAAACGAAGGCAAATTGACAGGTTGGATTTCTTATACTTTATCTAAATCAGAACAGCAAACTCCTGGAAGAAATAGTTCCGAAATTGGTATTAACAATGGACAATGGTACAATTCCGCCTATGATAAATTACACAATCTTGCCGTTACAAGTTCCTATAATTTAAATAAAAAATGGACTTTTGGAGCTAATTTTGTGCTACAGTCAGGTCAGCCCGTAACATATCCTAACGGTCAATATACCTATCAGGATATTCTCGTCCCAAGTTATGGATTAAGAAACGAAAACAGACTGCCAGTTTATCATCATTTAGACATTTCAGCAACGCTAACACCTCATAAAAATGACAAACGTAGCTGGAAATCAGAATGGGTATTCAGTATCTATAATGTTTACAACCGCAAGAATGCAGCTTCCATAAATTTTAAACAAAATGCCGACACTGGAAATAATGAAGCTTTACGAACTTCAATATTCGGAATGGTTCCCTCTATAAGTTATAACTTCAAATTTTAATAACTAAACACAAAAAAAATGAAAAATATAATAAATCTAATAATCTTAATATTCACTGTTATTTTTTTTAACAGCTGTCAAGATGTAGTTGACATTCCACTAAATACAACCAATCCAAAATTAGTAATTGATGCATCCATAATTTGGCAAAAAGGTACAACAGGAAATAACCAAGTCATAAAACTGACTACCACAACTGATTATTACACAAATGTAATCCCAGTGGTTTCAGGAGCAACGGTTTTTATAAAAAACAGTTCCAATGTCGTTTTCAACTTTACAGAAACACCCAATACTGGTCTATATCTATGTAACAATTTTATACCTGTAATTGATGAAACCTATACATTAACGGTAATCAATAACGGACAAAGTTATACAGCTGAAGAAACCTTAAAATCAGTAGGAGCAATAACTTCAGTAACACAAGAAACTCAAAATGGTTTAGGAACAAGTTTTCTAAAATTAAAAACATTTTTCAATGAT
>JAYUFJ010000210.1:0-5263 GCA_043738775.1 Flavobacterium sp.
CCAATTATATTGGTAAAAATCAGCTTAATGATATCATAACAATTGGGCATGCAAAATTTAAAAAGAAATATAAAGTTGCTAAAACAAAATTTTACAATAAAAAGTATTATGTAAAAATTAATGATTAACTATTTGCTGCTAGAAAAAGTTAATAGAGTATTTTTGTTAAAAAACGAATTATACCAGTAATGCATATAGATATATTTTAACCGTAGAAAAAAATGTTTGCACCGCAAACAAACTTGTTATTACCGCAACAAGTTTTCTCTTTACTGCGTTTAGGTTTTTCCTCTACGTATTTAAATTTAAAACATCCGCTACAATAAACAGAGAAACCGCAAATAGACTTTGACCTTTCGCATTTAGATTTAGAGCACCCGCATTTAGATTTAGAGTTTACGCAATTAGATTTAGAGCATACGCAGAAAGAAATAGAGCACCCAGATTTAGATATAGAACCTCCGCATTTAGATTTAGAGCATTCGTAGATAAAAACACAATACCAGTTATGTATAAAAAATAAAATAGACTAAAAAAACTTAATTATTTTTTAGTCTATTTTATATGCATAAAATGGTATTATTAATTCTTTATCATTTTTTTAATTTCAATACCATCATTATATTTAACCTTTACTAAATAATTTCCTGTTTGCAAATCCGAACAATTAAAACTTGTATCATTTTCTGATTGAGGTAGTATTGTTTTTACGATTCTACCCAAACTATCAACAATTTCAATTGAAATTAGCTTGGCATTACTATTTGAATTAATTTGAAAATTATCATTAACTGGGTTTGGAAGTAAAATAAAGTTGCTTAATTTTTCAAATTCATTTGTCTTTAAAACAACCGAACCATTTATGTTAAATGGCATATCTTGATTAATATCAGGCGCAGTAGCTGGAAGCCCTGTGTCAAATAAAGTTGACCAACCTAAAACTGCACCAGAAGTTGTACTTGCAATTGTTCTCAATTTTGCATTCCAACCTGACAAACCTCTTGAGCCAACTACAGTTACTGGCGGAAAATTTATTGCTCCATCATCAATTGCGTGAGTTTGAAATACGACCCAATAAGTTCCAGGAGAAAGTGTTGTAATTAAATTACCTCTAAATTTCCAAATTTTTCTAGAGGTTCCAGTTGATGTAATTGTTGGAATTGCTGTATTTGAAATTCTATACATATTAGCTTCACCACTATTCGCAACATCAAGTACATTAGTAACCATACTTCCTGCAATTGATATTGCACCAGAAGTTGAAGGATCACCATTAAAAATCTGAATACTCAACTGATCTATAGGAATTGTTGTTCCTGCATAATTTGTTTGATAACCATAAAATTCAAAACCTGTTACACTCCAATTTGAACCAGCCGGAACTGTAAAATCGTCGGCTAATTGAAAACTAGATGTCGAAGCATTATTATAAAATCCTTGAAATCCAAAACTTGCATTTCGTTCGGTTGTATTTCCAGTATCATTCTGAGTTTCACTCCATGTATAACCTGTTGGAGCAATTGTTGAATTAGCTGCTGTAACACCGGTTGATAAATTACCATTGGAATAAATTTGAGAATTCACATTATTTGATAAAATCAATAATGATGTGAAAACAATAAATTTTAATGTAATTTTTTTCATGATTTTAAGTATTTAAAGTTACTCAAATTTAGGTAAAAAAAAATTAATAAAAGCAATTTCAAAAAAAACCCCAAACAACAAAAAATTTGCTATTTGGGTTTGTATTAGTGACCTCGGCAGGGTTCGAACCTGCAACCATCAGAGCCGAAATCTGATATTCTATCCAGTTGAACTACGAAGCCAAATGAATATTTTTTTATTTATTCAAATTTATAATAAATACCAAAACTTAAATTGTTAAAAATTTTAGTTACTGATGCTGGATACAATCCATTATAAACCAAATCACCTTTAAAATCAACATGTTGTGAAAGGTTGTAAACTATGGTTTCATCTAAATAAATACCAAAATTATCTGCAATTGCCAATGTTGGTGTAATTCCAATTAAAACATTAGCAACGTGGTCGGTAAAATTCAAATCGGCTGCTTTAACTTCACCATATCCTACACCTGAATGTGCTAGTAGCCCAAAGTTACCACTATCCGAACCCGGTGCAAGTAAATTGTTCAAATTGGCAACTGCTTGTAAAGTTACTCTAGAATAAGAAACGGCAGAGATTTGATCATCGGCTTTGCTAAATTTATCAAAACCAAAATCTAATTTTGCTCCCCAAACATCATCAAACATATATTTATAACCAATACCAAAATGGTTAAAATTTGAATTTTGTTTCGAATCAAACACGGTAGAATTTAAACCAAAATTGGCATCCACAAAACTTTGTGAAAACGAATTTAAACCCAAAAACAAAACTAAAACAACCAATAATTTTTTAACTATTGTTGAAATAGTTTTACCTTCTGCTTTTCCAGCAATTTGTGTAGTAGCTAATCCCATAACTTTTCCCATTGATGCGATGCCTGATGCACCGGTTTGATTAATAATTTGTTTAATAACTTGTTCTACTTCTTGATCGGATAATTGCGTTGGTAAAAACTTTTCGATTACAGCAATTTGAGCCAGTTCGGGTTCTGCTAAATCGGGTCTGTTTTGTTCTGTAAAAATTTTTGCACTATCTTTTCGCATCTTAATTAACTTTTGAACAATTTTTATTTCTTCGTCCTCGTTAATTTCTTCTTTTGAACCTGTTGCTGTTTGCGCTAACAAAATTTCTGATTTAATGGCTCGTAATGCTTCTAGTGCAACTGTATCTTTCGATTTCATTGCTTCTTTAATATGATCCATTATCGTGTTTTGTAAACTCATATAGTGTTTTTTTATGCAAATATATTGTTTTGTTAAATACAACAATGTGCAAATCTAAAAAAAAAACCCGAAATTACAATTGTAATTTCGGGTTTAATAAAAAAAATATTATTATTAGTCAACATTGTCGTGTAAAAACGAATTGTTACTTCTTAATTGTGTATCGTTATTACTGTCGGTACCTAATGAAATTCTTGAGTTTACAGTTTCATTATACACATCATCTACTGTTAACCCTTGACGCTTGTAGGCTGGAGTTTTTTCAAGTTCTTCCAAACGATTCGTGTTATTATGAAATTTGTAATTAAAATCTTTCATTTTTTTTCTTCGATCATCTGCACGCGACTTTAAAATATCTTCAATAGTCATGTTTATTGGCGAACTGTTTTCGTGAGTTGCATAAAAAGGCTCATGATTTGTTTCTGAATTTTTAAGTGTAATATTTAATTCGGCTACAACTGGTTCGGCTTGTAAAACTGGTTTCGATTGAATTAATTCGTTTTCCATTTCCATATATTCTTCCAACGAATATTTAATTATGCCACTTTCACTCAATTCAGTAACAGGCACAAATTGAACCGCTTCCACTACTTCAATATTTTTGGTTTCATTTGTTAACTCAAATAAAATTTTATTTTCGTCAACAATTGATTCTGTTTTTGAAATTGGAAAATCAAAAGTAAACAAATTCTGTTCTTGAATTGCTTCATTAACTTTTGGAGCGCCAACATTGATTTCATTGATTTCACTAATAGTTGGTGAAGTGAAGGTAAACTCAACTTCTTTAATTGGAGAAATAATTTCAAAAGTAACATCTAAATTGCGAAGAAACTCGTTCATTGCAACCAATTCGTTTTCGTTAATTTTTGATACAAATGGATTAATTGGTTCAACAACTTCTTCGATTAATTCAAAGACTACTTTTTCGTTTAACTTTTCAGTTTTAGTTTCGGGTTTAAACGGTGCTATTTCAACGTTTTGAGGTGTTAAATTTTGTACTAATTTTTGTTCTCCTTCTAATGTGAAAAATACTTTTTTTGGTTCGGTATTTACTATTTCGTTTTGTTGTTCTACATTAAAACCGGTGGCAATAATTGTTACCGATATGCCTTCGCCATGAACTTCGTCTTCACCAACTCCCATAATAATATTGGCGTTGTGACCTGCTTCATTTTGAATATGTTCGTTAATTTCACCTATTTCATCAATAGTAATTTCATTTGTACCTGAAACTATCAACAACAATACATTTTTGGCACCAGTAATTTTATTATCATTTAATAACGGTGAGTCTAATGCTCCAATTATAGCATCTTTAGCTCTATTTTCACCAATTCCAACTGCAGATCCCATAATAGCAGTTCCACTATTTGAGAGTACGGTTTTGGCATCTTTTAAATCGATATTTTGAGTGTAATGATGTGTAATAACCTCTGCAATTCCTTTTGAAGCAGTTGCTAAAACTTCATCGGCTTTAGAAAAACCAGATTTGTAACCTAAATTTCCATATACTTCACGTAATTTATTATTGTTCACCACTATAAGTGAATCTACTTGTTTGCGAAGTTTTTCAATACCAATTAGGGCTTGTTCGATGCGTACTTTTCCTTCAAATTGAAACGGAATAGTTACAATTCCGACGGTCAAAATGTCTCGTTCTTTCGCCAATTGAGCAATAACTGGCGCAGCTCCAGTTCCTGTTCCACCACCCATTCCGGCTGTAATGAAAATCATTTTGGTATTGGTATCTAGCATTTTTTCAATTTCGGATACACTTTCAATAGCCGATTGATGACCAACATCTGGATTGGCTCCTGCGCCCAAACCTTCGGTTAAACTTACTCCTAGTTGTATTTTATTGGGAACAGGACTGTTTTGCAATGCTTGAGAATCAGTATTACATACAATAAAATCAACACCCTTAATGCCTTGTTTAAACATATGATTAATGGCGTTGCTTCCGCCACCACCAACACCAATTACTTTAATTACGTTGGATTGATTTTTGGGTAAATCGAAGGGTAAGTTTCCAAATTCTGAATTGCTCATGATATTTTGGTTTTAATATATTTTAGTTAACGTGGTATTATTTATTTTTTATTCCGCTTTGTCTAGAAAATCTTTCATATTATCGAAAAATTTGTCTAACGTCCAGCGTTTAATTTTCTTTTCGGTGCTTTCAACTTCTTCAGCTTTAGTTTCAATAATTTGTACTTTTTCGGCTACAACTTGTTGAATTACTTGCTTTTGAGCGGGTTCTGCATGACGCATTTCAATTTTGTAAGCACTTTGGGTTTTGTTTAAAATTCCGTTCATTACTAATCCAACTGCGGTTGCGTAGAGTGGACTTGAAATTTCTTCACTTGAATTTCCGGCCAAATGCTCGTTTGGATATCCAATTCGAGTGTCCA
>JAYUFJ010000211.1:0-5240 GCA_043738775.1 Flavobacterium sp.
ACAAAACAATACTATTTAGCGGGATATCAATTTGAAAATTTTGTTGCTAGTTATCCTAAAAGCGAGAAAGTTGAAGAGGCAGCTTTTTTAGGAGCAAAAAGTTACTCAATGTTATCACCAGTTTATTCATTAGACCAGTCCGATTCTGAAAAAGCTATTGGTAAAATGCAAAACTTTATTGATACTTATCCAAACTCTACTTTTTTAGTTGAAGCAAATAAATCAGTCAAAGAATTAAGAAATAAAATTGAATTGAAAGTATTCGAAAATGCAAAACAATACAATACAATTTCCGATTTTAAAGCAGCACAAGTGGCAATGACCAATTTCATTGATGATTTTCCAGGAACAAAATTTAAAGAAGATGCATTGTTTTACAAAACAGATTCGGCCTATAAATTAGCCATAAATAGCGTATCGCAAAAAATGCAAGAACGATTATTAGTAGCTAAAGCAGATTGTGTAAGTTTAATAAAATTTAAATCGGACACTAAATATAAAAATAAAGTTGACGAAATGTTAACAAGAATAAATAAAGATTTACAACAATTTTCTAAATAAAACCCAAAATGGATTTAAAAAAAACTAATGCACCAGTAAATACAATTACTTACAATAAAACTGTAATTGAAGAGCCAACTGGGAACGTTTACGAAGCAATTACTATAATGGCGAAAAGAGCCAATCAAATTAACGTTGAAATTAAAAAAGAGTTAATTGAAAAACTAGAGGAATTTGCTACTTACAACGACAGCTTAGAAGAAGTTTTTGAAAACAAAGAACAAATTGAAGTATCTAAATTTTATGAAAAGTTACCAAAACCTCACGCTTTAGCAGTACAGGAGTGGTTAGACGATAAAATTTATTATAGAGACTCAACTAAATAGAAATAATGTCAGTTTTAAGCGGAAAAAAAATAATACTAGGAGTTTCTGGTGGAATTGCTGCATATAAAACGGCCTCATTAGTACGATTATTTATAAAAGCAGGTGCACATATCCAAGTGATAATGACACCTGCTTCTAAGGATTTTGTTACACCTCTCACTTTATCTACGCTTTCAAAGAATCCAGTTTTCTCTACTTTTTATAATGAAGATGATGACCCAAGCCAGAATGGCGAACAGTCAAAGCAAAATGCGAATTGGAATAATCATGTAGTACTCGGACTTTGGGCCGATTTAATTTTAATTGCTCCAGCAACCGCCAATACAATGTCAAAAATGGTAAATGGTAATTGCGATAATTTATTAATTGCAACCTATTTATCTGCAAAATGCCCTATATATTTTGCACCAGCAATGGATTTGGATATGTACAAGCATCCATCTACAATAGCAACTTTCAAAACCTTAAACGAATATGGAAATCATATTATTCCTGCTGAAAGTGGTGAATTGGCCAGTGGCCTTTCGGGTGAAGGCAGAATGGCAGAACCTGAAAACATAATTAAATTTTTAGAATCCCATTTAGAGAGTAAATTGCCTTTAAAAGGAAAAAAAATATTAATTACCGCAGGACCTACGTATGAAGCAATTGATCCTGTTCGCTTTATTGGCAATCATTCTTCTGGTAAAATGGGTTTTGATTTGGCCAATTGTGCAGCCAATTTAGGTGCCGAAGTGATTTTAGTTTCTGGACCAAGTAATCAAAAAATTCAGAATCAATCTATTAAATTAATAAATGTTGTTTCTGCTAACGAAATGTTTGATACTTGTAATATTTATTATAATACAATTGACGTAGCTATTGCAGCGGCAGCAGTCGCAGATTATAAACCTAAAAATAGAGCACCTCAAAAAATAAAAAAAAGCGATACCAATTTTACAATTGAATTAGAAAAAACTAAAGATATTCTAGCTTCATTTGGCGAAAATAAGAAAAATCAGTTTTTAATTGGGTTTGCTTTAGAAACTGAGAATGAAATTGAGAATGCAAAGTTGAAAGTTCAGAAAAAAAACCTAAATTTGATTGTTTTAAATTCCTTGCAAGATGAAGGAGCGGGTTTTGGAAAACCAACCAACAAAATAACTTTTATTGATGATAGTTTTAATATAGAACCAATGGAGTTAAAATCAAAAGAAGCTGTTGCACAAGATATTATCAACAAAATAATTCAACATTATGAAGCATAGTTTTTTTATAATTGTATTTTTATTTTTGGTTACAATTTGTAATTCACAAGAGCTTAATAGTAAAGTAAGTGTTGATTATAGTAAAATTTCAACTACAAATCCGCAAATTTATAAAACTTTAGAAAAATCGTTAACCGATTTTGTAAATAAAACTGTTTGGACAGATAAAAATTATAAACCCAACGAAAAAATTAATTGTTCTTTTTTTATTACAATTAATGGAGCTGATGCAAATAATTTTGATGCAACAATTCAAGTTCAAGCCTCTCGACCAGTTTACAATTCAACTTTTTCGACTTCAATTTTAAATATAAATGATAAAGATTTTACTTTTCAATATACTGAATTTGAAAATTTTGTTTATAATCCAAACGGTTTCGATTCAAATTTAATAGCCGTTTTTGCATTCTACAGTCAATTAATTATTGGTCTAGATGCCGAAACTTTTATGCCCGATAGCGGACAAACTAGTTTAGAAGCAGCACAAAACATATCTAATTTAGGCAATTCAACATCTATAAAGGGTTGGAACCAAACAAGTACAACGCCTAATCGATTTACTTTGATTTCAGATTTAATGTCACCATCTTTCAAAGGATATAAAGATGCAATGTACGCCTATCATTTTAAGGGTTTGGATCAAATGGCTAAAGATTTAAAAACAGCAAAACTTGAAATTAAAAAAGCAATTGAAACTATGATTTCTGTTTACAACATTAAACCAAGTGGTTATTTATTACGAATTTTTATTGATGCTAAAGGTGATGAAATTGTATCTGTTTTCTCTGGTGGCCCAAGCATTGAAATTGATGATTTAATTGGCAATTTGAACAAAATATCACCAGTAAATTACGCAAAATGGTCACAAATTAAACTTTAATTTTATTGTAATTTCAAGATGATAACTTCGCTTTCTATCGAAAATTTCGCTTTAATCGAAAAACTATCCATTCGTTTTGATACTGGATTTTCAATAATTACTGGCGAAACTGGAGCTGGGAAATCAATTTTATTGGGAGCTTTAGGTTTAGTTTTAGGAAAACGAGCCGATTTAAGTTCGTTAAAAAATAAGAATGAAAAATGTATAATTGAAGCCCATTTTGAAATAAAAAATTACAACTTAAAGCCTTTTTTTAACGATAATGATTTAGATTTTGAAGAAGAAACTATCATTAGAAGAGAAATTTTACCATCTGGAAAATCACGTGCTTTTATAAATGATACTCCCGTAAACTTGAATGAATTGCAACAATTAAGCTATTTTTTGTTAGACATTCATTCGCAACATCAAACACAAGAATTATCCGAAGAAGCTGCGCAATTTCAAATTATCGATGCTATTGCTTCAAATTTTGATTTAATTTCACAATATTCCAATTTATTAAAAGATTACAAAAAATCTAAATTAGATTTAAAGTCGAAAACAGATCATTTGCAAACCATATTAAACGAGCAAGATTACAATACTTTTTTATTAGAAGAATTGCTTTTAGCAAATTTAAAATCGGGCGAGCAAACTGTTTTAGAAGCCGAATATGAAAAGTTAAATAGTGTTGAATTTATAAAAGAAAATATTTCAAAAGCATTAACTTTATCGAATGATGATCAAATTGGCGTTTTACTCAATTTAAAAGAAATTAAATCGAGTATTCAAAAAATTGCAAATTTTTCATCAAATTATAAACATTTAAGCGAACGTATTGAAAGTGTAAGCATTGAATTTGACGATATAGAAAAAGAATTATCTCAATTATCGGAAACTATTGAGAGTAATCCAAACGAATTGGAAATAATTAATCAAAAATTGCAAGTTATTTACAATTTACAAAAAAAGCATCAAGTTTCAAGTATTGATGAATTGTTATTAATTCAAAATGATTTGGATAATAAAGTAGTTTCGATTTTAACTTTTGAAACGGAAATTGAAAAAATAAAATTGATTCTCAATGATTTGGAAATAGAACTTAATGAAAAGGCGAATACAATTAATTCCAATCGTAAAAAATCAATTCCAGTTTTAACAGATAAATTAACGTTTATTTTATCACAACTTGGAATGCCAAATGCTCGTTTCGACCTAAAATTGATAAAAAAAGAAACTTTTTTAATCAATGGAAAAGATGAGTTACAATTTTTATTTTCAGCCAATAAAGGTTCTGATTATGGATTTTTAAAAAAAGTTGCTTCTGGTGGCGAAATGTCGCGAATTATGTTGGCTGTAAAAGCAATTTTAGCACAATATTCCAACTTACCCACTTTAATTTTTGATGAAATTGATACTGGAGTTTCTGGTGAAATTGCCAATAAAATGGGTGAAATAATGAAACAAATGAGCACAACAATGCAAATTTTTGCAATTACTCATTTACCACAAATTGCTTCAAAAGGAAAATCACATTTTAAAGTTTTTAAAAGCATTGCAAACAATCAAACACAAACTGAAATTAAATTATTAAATACCGAAGAACGAGTTTTAGAAATTGCTCAAATGCTCTCTGGATCAACTATTTCAGAATCTGCTTTAAATCACGCCAAAGAATTGTTAAATTAAAAAAATAATATATGATAATTGAACCAAGAATGCGAGGTTTTATATGCCTTACAGCTCATCCTGATGGTTGCGCACAGAATGTTAAAAACCAAATTGAGTATGTAAAATCAAAAGGATTGATAAATGGAGCAAAAAAAGTTTTAGTAATTGGAGCTTCAACCGGTTTTGGATTGTCATCCCGAATTTCAAGTGCTTTTGGTTGTAATGCATCAACAATTGGAGTTTTTTTTGAAAAACCACCTACTCAAGGTCGAACAGCATCACCAGGATGGTACAATTCGGCCGCCTTTGAAGTCGAAGCAAAAAATGCAGGTTTATATGCAAAAAGTATCAACGGAGATGCATTTTCAAACGAAGTAAAACAGCAAACTATTGATTTAATTAAAGCCGATTTAGGTCAAATAGATTTGGTGATTTACAGTTTAGCATCACCAGTTCGAATGCACCCAGTTTCTGGAGTTTTATATCGTTCCACTTTAAAACCTATTGGAAACACATTTACCAATAAAACAGTTGATTTTCATACAGGAAATGTTACTCAAGTATCTATTGAAC
>JAYUFJ010000212.1:0-1852 GCA_043738775.1 Flavobacterium sp.
AGATATTTATGCAAAAGTGCGTTCATTGGCCTACGATAAGTGTTTCGATATCGCCAAAGAAGGAACTGGTAAAAAAGAGCGTTCAGCAAAATTTGCTGAAGTAAAAGACTTCGTAAAAGCAGCTTTCACAGTAGAAGAATTGGAAGCCGACGGAGATTTAGTATCTAAATATTTCTCAAAAACCAACAAAGAAGCAGTTCGCGAAGTAATCCTTTCATTAGGTTCACGTTTGGATGGTAGAAAAACTACCGAAATACGTCCTATTTGGTGCGAAATTGATTATTTACCAAGAGTTCACGGGTCGGCATTATTTACTCGTGGAGAAACTCAAGCACTTGCAACTGCAACTTTAGGAACATCAAGAGAATCAAATCAAATTGATTCCCCATCTGAACAAGGAGAAGAAAAATTCTATTTACATTATAACTTCCCTCCTTTCTCGACTGGTGAAGCAAAACCGTTAAGAGGAACTTCACGAAGAGAAGTGGGTCACGGAAACTTAGCACAACGAGCTTTGAAAAACATGATTCCTGCCGATTGCCCATACACTATTCGTATTGTTTCTGAAGTTTTAGAATCAAACGGATCATCATCAATGGCAACAGTTTGTGCAGGAACATTAGCATTGATGGATGCGGGAATTCAAATGATTAAACCTGTTTCTGGAATTGCAATGGGATTAATTTCTGAAGGAGACCGATATGCAGTTTTATCAGATATTTTAGGTGATGAAGATCATTTAGGAGATATGGATTTTAAAGTTACGGGTACCGCAGACGGAATTACTGCTTGTCAAATGGACATTAAAATTGACGGATTAAAATACGAAATTATGGAAGCTGCTTTGGCTCAAGCTCGTGATGGTCGTTTACATATTTTAGGTAAATTAACCGAAACATTGGCAGCCCCAAAAGCAGACGTTAAAAAATATGCTCCAAAAATTATAACAAGAACAATTCCTGGAAATTTTATTGGAGCATTAATTGGTCCTGGAGGAAAAGTTATTCAAGAATTGCAAAAAGCTACAGGATGTACTATTGTTATTAATGAAGTTGACGAGCAAGGTGTTGTTGAAATTTTAGGAACAGATCCTGAAGGAATTGCAAAGGTTTTAGCAAAAATTGATTCTATAATTTTTAAACCACAAATCAATGAGTCGTATGAGGTGAAAGTTATCAAAATGCTTGATTTTGGTGCAGTAGTAGAATATACAGATGCTCCTGGTAACGAAGTTTTGCTACATGTATCCGAACTTGCTTGGGAACGTACCGAAAACGTTGCTGATGTTGTGAAAATGGGTGATGTATTCTTGGTTAAATACTTGGGTATGGATCCAAAAACAAGAAAAGAAAAAGTGTCGAAAAAAGCACTTTTACCACGACCTCCAAGAGAAGAAAATAAAATTACTCCAAAACCATCGGAATAGTTGCATTTTTAAAGTTAAAAATCCCAATTTAAAAAAAGTTTAAATTGGGATTTTTTTTTATTAATGTGCAATATAACTTTACCATCAAATTAACACCGTCAAAAAAATAATTTTATTAAATTTGTATATGAAGTTTAAAAAACAAATTTGTGCTTTTTTGTCTTTTTTCTTTCTGTTTTCACAGTTAGGATTGGCATTTAATGTGCATTTTTGTGATAATAAAGTCGCATCGGTTTCAATAAATTCAGTTTTAAATAATTACCAAACTGAAAAAAGTTGTTGTGGCGAAGTTGAAAAAGACTCAAAATGCTGCCATAATAAATTAATTAAAACAACCGAAAAGCAAGATGCTTTTATTACTAAATCACTTTCTTTTTCTCAAGAGTTTACTTTGTTTTTTCTTGAATGGAAACCTTTAATTTTTTT
>JAYUFJ010000213.1:0-5229 GCA_043738775.1 Flavobacterium sp.
CTAATTTTGAAACTGAAGTAACTAACTTAATTTTAAACAATGAAATTGACGCAATCTTCGCTGTCAATGAATTATTTGCAGTAACCGCTATAAAAATTGCAATTAAACTAGGAAAAAAAGTTCCTGATGATATATCAATAATTGGTTTCACAGATGGAATAATTTCTAAATATTCATCACCAGCTATAACCACAGTAAGTCAAAACGGTGTTTTGATGGGTGAGAAAGCAGCAAAAATGCTTATTGAGCGATTGGAATCTGAAGAAGTAGAATATCACGAAACCTATCAAGAACATTACAAAACCGAGGTAATTGAAACTCATTTAATACAACGCGAATCTTCATTTTAAAACAATACTTATCAACAATATATCGTTTTCGTGAATTGAAAACGTTATTTTTTTTTCAAAAAACTTATCATTTAAAAAACTTGTTTATCTTTACGATTAATATCAAAGCTTTTACTTTACTTCGAAAATAAATAAAGTTTTGATAAGCACAACGCTTATCGTTTATAAATCAATTACATACGATAATGGAAAAGCGTAAATTAGGTTTTTGGGAAATTTGGAACATGAGTTTCGGTTTCTTAGGAATTCAAATGGGTTTTGCTTTGCAAAATTCTAATGTTAGTAGAATATTTCAAACTCTAGGAGCAAACATAGACGACATTCCAATTCTTTGGGTCGCCGCACCTTTAACAGGATTAATTATTCAACCAATCATTGGTTATTTTTCGGACAAAACTTGGACAAAATTAGGTCGCAGAAAGCCTTATTTTTTAGCAGGTGCCATTCTAGCTTCAGCCGCATTGTTCATTATGCCAAACTCTCCTGTATTATGGTTTGCCGCAGGAATGCTTTGGATAATGGATGCATCAATAAATGTTTCTATGGAACCTTTTAGGGCTTTTGTTGGAGATAATTTATCTGAAAAGCAAAGAACAAAAGGTTTTGCAATGCAAAGTTTTTTTATCGGAATTGGAGCCTATGTAGCTTCAAAACTGCCATTAATGCTTACCTATTTAGGAGTTAAAAATACAGCTCCTTTAGGAATCATTCCTGATTCGGTAAAATTTTCATTCTATATTGGTGGAATCGCTTTTATTGTAACAGTACTTTGGACAGTTATAACCTCAAAAGAATATTCGCCAGAAGAAATGGAAGCTTTTGACAACCAAAAAGAAAATGAATTCAAAAAAGTCAAACACTCGGAAGATTGGTTTTCAAAAAATGGACTTTCCCATTTAATTAAAGGAATCATTTTGTTATTAATTGGCTTGGGTTCATCGTTTTTAATTTACAAATACAATTTAAAGAAAGATTTATTTGTACTTTCATTGGGAATGGTTAGTCTTGGCGGTATAGCCTTGATTATTTCGGGGTTGATGCAAAAAGCAAACAAAACCGAAAATGGATTTGTAACAATAATGAACGATTTTCAGTTTATGCCAAAAATAATGAAACAGTTGGCTTGGGTTCAATTTTTTTCATGGTTTGCTTTATTTTCAATGTGGATTTATACTACATTAGCGGTAACACAACACATTTATGGAACTAAAGATACAACATCGGTTGCCTATAACACTGGTGCAAATCAAGTTGGAGAAATGTTTGCTAATTATAATTTAATTGCTGCTATTGCTGCTTTTTTATTGCCTTTATTAGCAAAGGTTACAAGCAGAAAATTTACTCATTTTATCGCTTTGGCTTGTGGAGGACTTGGATTAATTTCTATTTATTTTATTAAAGAACCTACTACTTTCACTATGGAATGGTTGCCAATGATTGGTGTTGGAATTTCATGGGCTAGTATTTTGTCAATCCCTTACGCTATGCTTTCTGGTGCGTTACCTTCAAACAAAATGGGATATTATATGGGAGTTTTCAACTTTTTCATAGTAATCCCTCAATTAGTTGCCGCCTCACTTTTAGGCTTTTTAATATCTAAATACTTTAACAGTGAACCCATTTATGCACTTTTAATTGGTGGTTGCTCGATGATTTTGGCTGGAATTATTTCTCTAACAATTAATGACGAATCGAAAATAATAATTAATGAATAAAAAAGCATTCATATTCGACCTTGACGGAGTAATTGTTGATACGGCAAAATATCATTTTTTGGCCTGGCAAAAACTTGCACAACAACTAGGAATCGAATTTACACCCGAACACAATGAGGAACTAAAAGGCGTTAGCCGAATACGTTCGCTAGATATAATTTTAGAATTGGGAAATGTAACTGCAACACAAGAAGACAAAAACAAATGGCTGGTTCAAAAAAACGAAGAATATCTTTCGTATTTGGTGAATATGGACGAATCTGAAATTTTGCCAGGTGTTTTACCCGTTATACAATTTCTTAAAGATAAAAATCAATTAATCGCACTTGGTTCTGCTAGTAAAAATGCTCGACCAATTTTAGAAAAAACAAACACTATTCAATATTTTGATGCTATTGTTGACGGAAATGATGTTTCTAACGCAAAACCAGATCCAGAAGTTTTTCTACAAGCCGCAAAATTATTGAATATAGAAAACCAAAACGCCATAGTTTTTGAAGATTCTGTTGCTGGAGTTCAAGCTGCAAATACTGCAAAAATGAAAAGTATTGGCATTGGCGAAGAACACATTTTACACGAAGCAAAATACATCTTTAAAGATTTCACTTTTATTGATGTTTCGTTTATTAATTCTCTCATTGACTAATTGATTTTAAAATTGTTAAACGTCAAGATTATAAGATTACGAGTTAAACAGGATTGGCAGATTTACTAAAATACTTTAACCTAAATCCTAAAATATTAAAATTCCATTGTCCAAAAATTTTTTAAGTCCAAAAAAATAATAAAATGCATTTAGATTACATAAAACCCAACAATTGGTCAATTATAGAAGAGGGATTTGATGCCGAAAACGTCAAATCATCCGAAAGTTTATTCAGTATTGGAAACGGCGCTATGGGGCAACGTGCCAATTTTGAAGAAACTTACACAGGTAAAACTTTTCAAGGCAGCTACATTGGCGGCGTATATTATCCAGATAAAACCAAAGTAGGTTGGTGGAAAAATGGTTATCCTGAATATTTTGCAAAAGTGTTGAACGCTCCCAATTGGATTGGTATTGACATTGAAATTAATGGAGAAAATTTAGATCTATATTCGTGTAAAGAAGTTAAAAACTTCAGCCGTGAATTGAATATGAAAGAAGGAATTTATTATCGCTCATTTAACGCGACTTTACAAAACGGTACCGAAATTTCAGCAAAAATAACTCGTTTTCTTTCTTTAGATTTAGATGAGGTTGGGATTATAAATTACGAAATCACACCTTTAAATGAAGATGCTAAAATAATTTTTAAACCCTATGTAGATGCTGGCGTAACTAACGAAGACGCCAATTGGGAAGAAAAATTTTGGGAAACATTAAATATTGAACAACAAGAAAATCAAGCATTTGTAACAGCACGAACATTTAAAACACATTTTGTTGCTACAACATTTATGCATAACAGTATAATCCCTAACCCAACAAATATCACTGGGAAAGTTGTTGAAACTGTTGATAAAATTCAATTAGAATATGAAGTAGAAGTAACAAAAGGCGAAAAAACAACATTGCAAAAAATTGCGGGTTACACCGTTTCTTTGAACCATAAAAATACGCAACTTGGTGCCGAGAATGCCATAAAATCAGCACTGGAAATTGGTTATAAAACTTTAAAAGAAAATCAAATTCAAGCTTGGGCAAAAATTTGGGAAATGAGCGACATTACAATCGATGGCGATGTAAAAGCACAACAAGGCATTCGTTTTAATATTTTTCAGTTAAATCAAACTTATTCTGGTAAAGATTCTAGGTTAAATATTGGTCCAAAAGGTTTTACTGGCGAAAAATATGGTGGCTCAACCTATTGGGATACCGAGGCTTATTGCATTCCGTTTTATATGGCTACGAAAGACCAACAAGTTGCTCGTAACCTATTGACCTATAGATACAATCAATTGGATAAAGCCATTGAAAACGCAAAAAATAATCTAGGTTTTACAAATGGTGCTGCTTTGTACCCAATGGTTACAATGAATGGCGAAGAATGTCACAACGAGTGGGAAATTACACACGAAGAAATTCATAGAAATGGAGCAATCGCTTTTGCAATTTTCAATTATTACAGGTATACTGGCGATTACAGTTATATTCCCGAAAAAGGTTTGGAGGTTTTAATAGGAATTGCAAGGTTTTGGCAACAACGTGCAAGTTTTTCAAAAAACAAAAAACAATATATGATTTTGGGAGTTACCGGACCAAATGAATATGAAAACAATGTAAACAACAATTTTTACACCAATTATATCGCAAAATGGTGCATTGATTATGCCCATGAACAAATTCAAAAAGTTTCATTAGAATATCCTGTCGATCACAAAAGAATTATTGAAAAGGTAAAACTTTCAGATGCTGAAATTCAAGATTGGAAAAAAGTTTCAAGCAATATGTATTTTCCTTATTCAAAAGAAAACGGAATTTATTTACAACAAGATGGCTTTTTAGACAAAGATTTAGTTCCAGTTAAAAATTTAGATTCAAAACACCGACCAATCAATCAAAAATGGAGTTGGGACAGAGTTTTGCGTTCACCATACATCAAGCAAGCCGATACTTTACAAGGATTTTATTTTTTTGAAGATCATTTTACCACCGAAGAATTACAAAAACATTTTGATTTTTATGAGCCTTTTACGGTTCACGAAAGTTCATTATCGCCTTGTGTACATTCAATTCAAGCGGCAAAATTAGATAAAATGGATATGGCTTATACATTTTATTTGCGAACCTCTCGTTTAGACTTGGACGATTATAACAAGGAAGTTGAAGAGGGATGTCATATTACCTCTATGGCTGGCACCTGGATGAGTATTGTAGAGGGTTTTGGAGGAATGCGAGTGAAAAATGATACGCTACATTTTAGTCCAAAAATCCCAAAAGAATGGAATGGATATTCGTTTAAAATTAATTTTAGAAATCAAATTTTAAAGGTTTCTGTCAATCAAAAAGAAACTACTTTTTCGCTAGAAGGTGATAAAGAAATTTCAGTTTTTGTAAATCGAAAATCGGTTTTGGTAGAACCTAATAGTTTGGTTACTGTTTAATTTTTTAAATTATAAAAAATGAAAAACTTACAATTTATTATACTTTTTTCCATCTCCTCTTTCTCGCAACTAGATAA
>JAYUFJ010000214.1:0-1850 GCA_043738775.1 Flavobacterium sp.
AATTAAACATAAAAAAACACTACTTTTTTCAATTTCTTTTTTGTTTTTTTAAACTTGTAGCTGTTTTTTTGAAATTCAAAAATTGTATATTTGTAAAAAATAGTTTTAGATGAATATAAGCGGATTAATTATTACCTATAATGAAGAAAAAAACATTGAAAAATGTGTAAAAGCATTTTTTGAAGTGTGTAATGAGGTTATTATTATCGATTCTAATAGTACTGATAAAACGATTGAAATAGCAGAATCTTTAGGTGCAAAAATTATAAAACAGTCTTTTTTAGGTGATGGCGCGCAACGAGCCTTTGGACTACCCTATTGTAAAAACAATTGGATTTTAAATTTAGATGCTGATGAATTTTTGGATGACGATTCGAAAAAGTTTATTTTATCTGGATTTTTTGAAAAAAATAATTTTGATGCATATAGTTTTAGAGTGAAAAATTTTCTTCAAGACAAATTTATTAATTTTGCTGGCTGGTATCCCGATAGAAAAATTAGATTTTTTAACAAATTAACTGCTTATCCATCCAACGATTTAATTCATCAAAAAATTATTGCTAAAAATATAAATCGGCAAGAAACCCATATTTTACATTATGGAAGTCATTCATTTTTTCAAATTTTAGCAAAAAAAAATCAATACGCTCAATGGAGTGCAGAGCAATTGTATAACAATAATAAAAAAGTAACTGTTTTTAAACCCGTTTTAAACGGATTAGTATCATTTATTAGGTGTTATTTTTTTAAAAAAGGTATTTTTAATGGTATCGATGGTTTAACTCTTTCGCTAACTCAAGCCTATTTTTCATATATTAAATACGTAAATGTAATTCAATTTAATAAAGAAAAAAGACCAAAAAAGTAATCCTAATTAAAGTGAATTATAAACTTCATTCCAGCTTTTTGCAATTTCTATATCGTTAAATTTTTGAACAAATTCGAAACCTTTTTCTTCTTGTATTTTTCTTGATTTGTCATCATTCCATAAATTTAAAATTTCTTGTTTCAAAACTTCAATTTGGTTTGGAATTACATATATTGTATTTTTTCCACCGGCTTCTTCAAAACAACTTCCTGTTGAGGTTATAACTGCTGTTTTTGAATATAATGCTTCAATAATTGGAATTCCAAAGCCTTCAAAAAGAGACGGATAGACAAAAATTGTAGCCAATTTATAAATGTTACTCAACTCTTTTAACGGAATGTTTTCTAAAAAAAACACTTGGTTTTCTAGTTTATTTTCAATTAAATAATTTTCTATTTCCGAAAAATAATTAGTTTTTTTTCCAACAATAAATAACGGAATTTCAGTTTTATTTATTGCTTTTACTACCGAAAGTATGTTTTTTCTATATTCTATTGTTCCAACATTTAATAAAAATTTTTCTGGCAAGCTGAACTTTTTTTTAACCTCATCCAATTCTTGTTGAGTAGCATTTTCTTTAAATTCATTGGCACAACCTTGATAAATAACTTTTATTTTATTTTCATTTATTTTTAAAAATGAAATTATATCGTTTTTAGTTTGTTCACTTATTGCAACAACTAAATTGGCATTTTGAGCGGCATATTTAAATTTCCAAAAATAAATTTTACGATCTAAAAAAAAATAAAATTTTGGATAACGAACGAAAATTAAATCGTGAATTGTTACGACCGATTTTATATTTGTTTTTTTTAAACCAATCGGTATTTCACCTGATAATCCATGATAAACTTCGATTTTATCTTTAATTAAATTTTTTTTAATGTTTGAAAATCTCCAAAAACCTGATAAGAAATTCAGTCCTGAATATAGTTTTTCTTGAATTATTTGACCATCAATTTTAATTCGATTGATTTTTTTG
>JAYUFJ010000215.1:0-1849 GCA_043738775.1 Flavobacterium sp.
AAATTTCTAAGCATTTTTCAGTTCTATTTCTATAACTTATTTGAGAAATTATTTTTGAATTTTCATAAATTAACATTGTTTGTAATAAATCATCGATATAGAATGAAAGGTTATAACATTGCAACGCTTTTTTGGGTTGTTTTTGTAATAAATAAATTTCGGCTTGCAAATTAAAAGCGTCAATCAAAATAGTTTCTGCATATAAACTATTTTTTTTTGGAAGCGTATCTTTGGTTTTATAATTTGGCAATAAAACGGTAAAAATGTTTTGAATACTTTTTTCGGATTCGCCAAAATTTTGTTCTTGAAACAAGATAGTGGCTTCATCCAAATACAATTTTGCTGCTTTACGAGGTTCAAAATTTAATGTCGAAAAAAACAAACTTTTTGATTTTTTAAAATAGGAGTTTGTTTTTATATAATCACCTTCTAAATTAAAAATAATTGCTAAATTTCGATACGCATTTGATAATGTTTCGGCTTGGTTTTTATTGTTTTGTAACAATTGAATAGCTTGTTGCAAAACGAATTTAGCACTTGTATAATTTTTAGCAATTAAATAACTTGCTCCTAAATTATTTAACAAAACTCCTTTTTGTACAATTGAAATTTTATCGGTTGCAATTGTTTTTTGAAGCAAATTTATGGCTAAATTATTTTTGCCAGAACTTTGATAAATGTTGGCTAAATTTTGAATCGCACTAATTTTTTGTGTTGGGTTGTTTTGAGTATTTGCAATAAACAAATAGTGTTTTATAATGTTTTCTGCATTTTCAAAATCGCCAATAATGGTATATAAATTACCCAAAGGTTTTAAGCAAAACTCAATTATATCATAATTTTGAAGTTTGTTTTTATCAAAAGTTTGCCAACCTTTTTCGTAACTTAAAATAGCGTTTTTTGTATTACCAAATTGATTTTGAAAATAAGCTTTGTTGCAATTTAAAATTACAAATGCTAGTAATTCAGCATCGGTTTTTGGATCAATTGATTTTTCAAAAACAGTTAGTTTTTCAATATTTTCTTGTGTTGGATGCGCTACTAATTCATCCACAGATTTGTATATTTTTTCTTCAAGCTTTTGTGAAAACAATGGAAAACAAGTTAAAAGCAATACAAAAAAAAATAGTTTCATAAATTTATTCTTTACTAACTTTGATGGTTTTTGAATAGTTTTCAGAATCAATTTTTACTAAATAAATAGTATTTGACAATTGTGAAAAATCTAAAATAACACTGTTTAAATTTACCAATTTCGAAAACAATTTTTGACCTAATAAATTAAAAACTGTTACCGATTTTAAAACTTCATTAGCCGAAATAGTAAACTCATTTTTTATCGGATTAGGAAAATAATCCAGTTCCGAAATTAAGAAATCATTGGTTGCCAATGTACACGGGCTTTGTATTATAATTGTTATTGGATTACTCATAACGCCACCTGTTGTAGTGTGACAGCCTTCACCATCAAATAGTTGGCAAGTATAAACATCACCGTTGTTTAAAGGGGTCACAGTAATTATAGGTCCCGATTGTCCGCCAACTGTTCCGCCTCCTGGTTGACCTCCAAGCGGATTTCCGTTTAAAAACCATTGATAATAAGGATAAGCACTTTGAATATTTGTTCCTGTTGCTGTCAATGTAATTGAAGTTCCGGCACAAATATTTGTTAATGTAGACGAAATACTATTTGATAAAACCGTTGGGGTAATTACTGAAACAATTTGGTTAACACTTGCAAATGGTGAGGCAACACAAGAAGCATTACTTGTTAAATTACAACTTAAAACATCATTATTAAGTAACAATGATGTTGAAAAAGTAGGTAAATTGGTTCCAACATTAATTC
>JAYUFJ010000216.1:0-5218 GCA_043738775.1 Flavobacterium sp.
GATGGTGTTTTGAATTGGTTGATGGTTTTCATATACACATTGGCAAAATAACTGTTGCACGATTTGTAAATTCCGTTGTGCAAAACTACGCTTGTGAATAAACCGCAATGGCATTTCATAAACCTTCCACGACCATAACTAAAACCACCTCGGCAGGCAAATGCTGTTGTTTCATCAATTGCGCCTTCTTGTAAACCTACCAAAGCGGTCATTATTTTAAATGGTGAACCAGGTGGATATTCGGCTAACAATCCTCGGTCGTACAATGGTTTTGCAATAGAATCACGATGAAGTGCTGTATAATTTTTGGATCTTTGGCGCCCAACTAATAAAGCTGGGTCATAATCTGGAGCACTTACTAAGGCCAGAATTTCGCCAGTTTTGGGTTCAATGGCTACAATGCCGCCCCATTTATTTACCATTAATTGCTCTCCATATTTTTGAAGTTCAGAGTCAATTGTTAGCGTTAAATCTTCGCCTTGTTTGGATATTGTATCAAATTTTCCTTCTTTATACGAACCAATTTCTCTATTAAATTTATCTTTTAAAGCGTATTGAACTCCTTTTCTGCCTCGTAAAATAGATTCATAACTTTCTTCAACACCTTGTTTTCCAATTAAATCACCACCAATATAGTACGGATTTTTTTTAATAATAGCTTCATTCACTTGTGTTATAAAGCCAAATACATTCGACCCATAATCAACTTGATAATCACGTAATGAACGTTTTTGAATATAAAATCCATCAAAACGGCGAATTTTTTCTTGAAACGCAGCGTATTCTAATTTATTTAGTTGTGGTAAAAAAACAGAAGGTAATCGAGGCGAATAAACGGTTGCTTTTTTTAATCGTTTTTCATATTCGTCTTTTGTAATATTTAAAAGTGAGCAAAATTGGTTAACATCCAGCTCTTTATCAATATCTTTTGGGATAACCATAATATCATAGGAAGGTTGATTAGCAACCAAAAGTTTACCATCTCGATCGTAAATATAGCCTCGCTCTGGATAATCGTATTTAATTTTAATTGCGTTATTTTCTGACTTTAGTTTAAAAGTATCATTTATAATTTGTAGATAAAAAAGCCTAATTAATAGCAATGACGCCATAATTATAACAATTGCAGGTAGCAAAGCTTTTCTCATCGGTATTTTGAAGGCTTAATTAAATAGATTAATAAAATGCAAATTATAAGTGTAAATATAGTGCTTATTAAAGTGCGTAAACCAATTTCCCAAATAAATTCAACACTAAATATTTCAAGTAAAAATAAAGTAAAGTGATGAATTACAACAGCTAAAAATATAAATGAAAATCGTTCGGGAGTTAATACATCGTTTAATCGAACAGTTTGATATTCGTAACTTAAACCGAATGAAAACTTAAATAAATAAGGACGTACAAAGGCTAATACCAAGCAAGAAGCAGCGTGAACGCCACCCGAATTTAAAAATAAATCTAGTATCAAACCTAAAAAAAAACTTGCAAATAACAAACCGTTTTTGTTACCATTTACTGGAAACAAAATAATGAATAAAATGTAGGGATATGGATTTATATAACCCAATAAATTAATTTTATTGAAAATCATTACTTGCAAAACAAGTAAAAATATAAATCGAGCAGAATTGAATAAAATTGTACTATTCATTGGTTTTTACCGATTTTTTTTCAAGACTTTCAATTTCAACTTTATCTCGATTTTGAATTATGTATACACTACCCAAACTAGTCATATCATTAAATAATTTAACGTCAACAGTATAATAATTAGTTAAATTATCTATATAAACTTTGTGAACGGTTCCAATATTTATGTTTTCAGGAAATGTTGTTGATTGTCCACTGGTTACTATGGTATCACCTTTTTTAACCGAAGCCAATCTAGGAATATCAATTAATTGTACAAATCCAGCATTTTTACCATTCCATATTAAAGAGCCAAAATGATTTGATTTTTTTAATTTAACACTCGTTTTCGACTTTACATTTAAAATGCTAAAAACAGTTGCATAATTTGCAGATGTATTTTCAATAACGCCCACAATTCCTAAACTATTAATAACACCCATATCGGGCTTGATTTTTAGTTTGGAACCGCTATTTATTGTTAAAAAATTTTCTTGTGAATTATAACAGTTGTTTATTACTTTGGCAATTATTATTTTCGTTTTATCGACACCTTCTATATCATCAATTTCAGGAAT
The DNA here is from genome assembly GCA_043738775.1 of Flavobacterium sp. GTDB lineage: Bacteria > Bacteroidota > Bacteroidia > Flavobacteriales > Flavobacteriaceae > Flavobacterium. The sequence continues at coordinate 2,211 of JAYUFJ010000216.1, forward strand.
TTTAACAGAATCTTTTTTGTTAAACAGTAAACTTTTAAGTCTTGCATTTTCCAAAGCAAGTTCATCATTTTGTGTTTTTAAGTTAAAATATTCGTGAATGTTGTTTATTTGGCTATAAACTCCACCACTTAAAAAATTTGCCGAACTTATTATTTTACTTTTATGATATGAATGTGACTGAATAGTTAACGAAATAGCCGTAAGTAGAAGCAGCAAAAACAGCATACGATGGCTGTTTTTAAATATAAAATTGAATATTTGCTGCATTAGAAAAAATTAAAATTTTAAAAATCAAAACTAAAATTTCAAACTCATAAACTTGGTTTGCTATTGAAATTTTAATATTTTTTTCGTTATTTAATAAGGATGCTTTTAAATTTATTGATATTTTTTAGTGCCATTCCCGTACCGCGAACTACCGCTTTTAAAGGGTCCTCAGCGATATAAACAGGTAAATCCGTTTTTAACGAAATCCTTTTATCCAAACCTCTTAACATGGAACCTCCACCAGCTAAGTAAATCCCTGTATTGTAAATATCGGCAGCTAATTCTGGCGGTGTTTGCGATAATGTTTCCATTACAGCATCTTCAATTCGTTGAATTGACTTGTCAAGTGCTTTAGCAATTTCTCTAAATGAGACTTCTACTTGTTTTGGTTTTCCAGTCAATAAATCTCGTCCTTGAACCGACATATCATCTGGAGGAGTTTCTAACTGATCGGTTGCTGCGCCCACTTGAATTTTAATTTTTTCGGCAGTTGTTTCTCCTACAAAAAGATTGTGTTGAGTTCTCATATAGTAAATGATGTCGTTTGTAAAAACATCACCCGCAATTTTTACCGATTTGTCGCATACAATTCCGCCCAAGGCGATTACAGCAATTTCAGTTGTGCCTCCACCTATATCAACTATCATGTTTCCTTTTGGTTGCATAATGTCAATACCAATACCGATTGCTGCTGCCATTGGCTCGTGAATTAAATACACTTCTTTTCCGTTTACACGTTCACAACTTTCTTTAACAGCACGCATTTCAACCTCGGTTATACCCGATGGAATGCAAACAACCATACGCAAAGCTGGAGTAAACATTTTTTTGTTTAACCCAGGTATACTTTTGATTAACATTTTAATCATTTGTTCCGATGCATCAAAATCGGCAATTACACCGTCTTTTAATGGTCGAATGGTTTTTATGTTTTCATGAGTTTTACCTTGCATCAGGTTGGCTTCTTTACCTACGGCAATAATTTTTCCTGTAATTCGGTCTCTGGCAACAATTGACGGACAATCAATAACAACTTTATCATTGTGTATAATTAAAGTGTTGGCGGTACCAAGGTCTATCGCAATATCCTCGGTCATGAAATCAAAAAATCCCATACGGTTTTTTGGGTTTTAAAGTTATTATTTATTTAATGCACAAAGTTAAACAAATTAATGTTTAAAATGGCGTGTTCCTGTAAATACCATTGCAACTTTATTTTCGTTACAAAAATTGATGCTTAATTCGTCTTTTATTGAGCCTCCGGGCTGAATTACTGCTGTTATTCCAACCTTATGAGCAATTTCAACACAATCAGGAAATGGAAAAAAAGCATCGCTTGCCATTACAGCACCATTTAAATCGAAACCAAATGTTTTTGCTTTTTCGATGGCTTGATTTAAAGCATCAACACGAGAAGTTTGCCCTGTTCCCGACGCTATTAATGTTCCATTTTTTGCAAATACAATAGTGTTTGACTTGGTATTTTTACAAATTTTTGAAGCAAACAATAAATCGTTAATTTCTTGTAATGATGGACTTGTTAAGGTAACGCTTTTTAAGTCTTGTTTAGTATCTGTAATGTTATTTTTATCTTGAACTAAAACTCCGTTTAAACAAGTTCTTATCGTAGTTTCAGGTAAATTTACCTCATTTATTTTTAAAATAATTCTATTTTTCTTTTCAGATAAAATTTCTACAGCCTTATCATCAAAACTTGGTGCAATTACAACTTCACAAAAAAGAGAATTTATTTCGATGGCCGTTTCTGCATCAATAGTGCAATTCGACATTAAAACGCCACCAAATGCTGATGTTGGATCACAACTCAAAGCTGTTAAATAGGCTTCTTTTACTGTTTTTCTAGTTGCTAATCCGCAAGCGTTGTTGTGTTTTAAAATGGCAAATGTTGGACTTTCATTTTTAAATTCTGCAATTAAATTTACAGCAGCATCAACATCTAATAAATTGTTATACGATAATGATTTTCCGTGTAGTTTTGAAAACATAGCTTCGAAATTCCCGAAGAAAAATCCCTTTTGATGCGGATTTTCGCCATATCGCAATACGGTTCCTTGGGTTTCACTAATTTTTAAAACAGCTTCATCGTTGTTTTTGTTAAAATAATTGAATATTGCCGTATCATAATGTGATGATACATTAAATGCTTTTCGAGCAAATTGTTTTCTTTCCTCAAGTGTTGTTACGCCGTTATTTTTATTTAAAACTTCTAAAAGCATTGCGTATTCATTAATTGAGGGTACAATTACGGTATCGTTAAAATTTTTAGCTGTAGCTCGGATTAAGGATATGCCTCCAATATCAATTTTTTCTATAATATCCTCTTCGGATGCGCCAGTTGCAACAGTTTTCTCAAATGGATACAAATCTACAATTACCAAATCGATTTGAGGTATGTTGTATTCTAGCATTTGGGCTACATCCGTTGGGTTGTTTTGACGATTTAAAATACCACCAAAAACTTTGGGGTGTAATGTTTTTACTCGTCCGCCAAGTATAGAAGGATAATCGGTTATGTTTTCGACTGGAATTACTGGAAAACCTAGGTTTTTAATAAATTCTTCGGTACCGCCTGTTGAATAAAAGGTAACGTTTTGTTCGTATACTTTACGAATTATTGGTTCTAAACCGTCTTTGGAATAGACCGAAATTAATGCAGATTGAATTGTTTTTGTAGTTGACATTGTGTAGTGTTGTTTGTTTTGCAAAAATAGTTTTTTAAA
>JAYUFJ010000217.1:0-5196 GCA_043738775.1 Flavobacterium sp.
TTTATTCCGAAAATCCAACAGGACCAGATCCATATAAATTTATTTTTGGTACAAAACAATGTGGTACTTACAGCAACGAAGGTGACTGTTATAACCGCGAACACATGATTCCGCAATCGGTTTTCAACTCGGCTGCGCCAATGGTTTCCGATGCTCATTTTATTCCACCAGTAGACGGAAAAGTAAATGGATTGCGTTCAAATTATCCTCACGGAAAAGTGGCAGTTGCCTCAAAAACCACTTTAAATGGCGGAAAACTTGGTACAAGCGGAGTTTCAGGTTATACAGGAACAGTTTTTGAACCAATAAACGAATTTAAAGGTGATATTGCTCGTATGTATTTTTATTTTGCAACTCGTTATGAAAATACAGTAGCAACTTATTCGTATGCAATGTTCAACAATACTAGCAATCAGGTTTTTAAACCCGCATTCTTAGCAATGTTATTAACTTGGCATAAAAACGATCCAGTTTCCTCAAGAGAAATTGCTCGTAACAATGCAATATATGCACGCCAAGGAAACAGAAATCCATTTATAGATAATCCTGCTTATGTAAATCAAATTTGGGGGCCAGCTCCTACAGCAAAATTAATTGAAAGTCAAAATAAAGAATTTATTGAAACAAGTTCGGCTGATTTTATTTTATACCCAAACCCTTCAAACGGACAATTTTATATCGAGTTTTACAACAATGAAACTGTTTTGGTTGAAATTTACTCAATTCAAGGGCAAAAAGTTTTCGAAAAACAAACCAATGAGGCCTTTTCAATTAATAATTTACAAACGGGAATGTATTTGGTAAAAGTAACTAAAAACGAAGTTTCTGAAACCAAAAAGTTAGTCATCAACTAAATTCTAAGCGTTCATTAATTTGAACGCTTTTTTTATTTCATATTTTGATTTGAAAATCATAAATTTGCATTATTACCTAAAATTACTTCAATGATTAATTTTTTCGGAAACGAAAGCACAATTGTATTTGCCGTTCAAGCGCAAAATGAACTTTCGACAGCAACAATTTCAAAACTAAACTGGTTATTTGCAAACGCTTATAAAATAGAAAAGGTTGCCTTAACAGATTTTTTTGTTGGTCCGCGAGCAGCAATGATTACACCTTGGAGCACCAATGCTGTTGAAATCACTCAAAACATGGGAATAGAAGGAATTATTCGAATTGAAGAATTTGAAAAAGTTTCAAAAGATTTTTTTGATTTTGACCCAATGCTTTTGCAAAAATATTCCGAATTAAATCAAGACATTTTTTCAATTAATATTCAACCTGAAGCCATTTTAGAAATTGATGATATTGCGAATTACAACAAACAAGAAGGTTTGGCATTGAGTATTGACGAAGTTGAATATTTAGAAAATTTATCGAAAAAATTAAATAGAAAATTAACAGATTCGGAGGTTTTTGGATTCTCACAAGTAAATTCAGAACATTGTCGTCACAAAATTTTTAATGGAATTTTTATAATAGATGGAGTGGAACAAGAATCGTCGTTGTTTAAAATGATTAAAAAAACTTCGTTAGAAAATCCAAACGATATTGTTTCGGCTTACAAAGATAATGTGGCGTTTATTAAAGGACCAATTGTGGAACAATTTGCACCAAAAACAGCAGATAAACCTGATTTTTACGCAAAATCTAGTTTTGAATCGGTAATTTCATTAAAAGCCGAAACGCATAATTTTCCTACAACTGTTGAGCCATTTAATGGAGCAGCTACAGGCTCTGGAGGTGAAATTCGGGATCGATTGGCGGGTGGTCAAGGATCATTACCATTAGCCGGAACCGCAGTTTACATGACTTCATATTCACGACTGTCAGAAAAAAGACCTCCCGATTACAAACCTTGGGAAAAAGGAATGACCGAAAGAAAATGGTTGTACCAAACACCTATGGATATTTTGATAAAAGCTTCAAACGGAGCATCCGATTTTGGAAATAAATTTGGACAACCTTTAATTACGGGTTCAATTTTAACTTTCGAACACGAAGAAGAAAATCGAAAATTGGGTTATGATAAAGTAATTATGCAAGCAGGTGGAATAGGTTACGGAAAGCTATCGCAAGCTCTAAAAAAGAAACCAACTGAAGGAGACAAAATTGTAATTCTTGGTGGCGAAAATTATAGAATTGGGATGGGTGGAGCCGCAGTTTCATCATCAGATACAGGCGCTTTCGGTTCTGGAATTGAACTAAATGCAATTCAACGCTCGAATCCTGAAATGCAAAAACGTGCTGCAAATGCTATTCGTGGTTTAATTGAAAGTGATGTTAACCCAATCGTTTCAATTCACGATCACGGTGCCGGAGGTCATTTAAATTGCCTATCGGAGCTAGTTGAAGAAACGGGCGGTTTAATAGATTTGGATAAATTACCAGTTGGCGACCCAACTCTATCTGCAAAAGAAATCATTGGAAACGAAAGCCAAGAACGAATGGGATTGGTCATAGGAAAAGAAAATATTGACATTTTGCAACGCATTGCCGACCGTGAACGTTCGCCAATGTATCAAGTTGGTGATGTAACTAATAATCATCGTTTTACAATTGAAACTCGAAATGAAAAATTCTTTTCGGATAAATTAAAAAATCAGGTTAATGACTTCCAAAATTTAAATATATTGGACGAAAAATTTAAAAAAACAGTAGCAAGACCAATGGATTTTGCCCTTGAAGATATGTTTGGTAGTTCGCCAAAAGTGGTGATGAATGACAAAAAGATTAATAGAAAATATGCGGAAATCACATACAATCCAGATGATATTGAAAAGTATATTGAGCAAGTTGTTCAACTAGAGTCGGTTGCGTGTAAAGATTGGTTAACAAATAAAGTTGATAGATGCGTTGGTGGAAAAGTCGCAAAACAACAATGCGTGGGTCCATTGCAATTGCCTTTGAATAATGTTGGGGTTATGGCTTTGGATTTTAATGGAAAAGAAGGAATTGCAACATCAATTGGTCATTCGCCTATTTCGGCATTGATTGACCCAGCCGCTGGAAGTAGAAATGCAATTGGCGAAGCGTTGTCGAACATTGTTTTTGCTCCTTTGAAGGATAACTTGGAATCAGTGTCTCTATCGGCAAATTGGATGTGGGCTTGTAAAAATGAAGGCGAAGATGCACGTTTATATGAAGCAGTAAAAGCTTGTTCAGAATTTGCTATTGAATTGGGAATCAATATCCCGACAGGAAAAGATTCGCTTTCAATGAAACAAAAATACCCGAATGATGAGGTTATTGCCCCAGGAACTGTAATTATATCGGCTGGAGCAAATTGCAATGATATTAACAAAGTTGTTGAACCGGTTTTACAACGCAACGGAGGTTCAATTTATTATATTAATTTGTCGCAAGACGGTTTTAAATTAGGAGGAAGTTCGTTTGCGCAAATTCAAAATAAAATAGGTACCGAAGTCCCTACCATAAAGAATTCAATTTATTTTAAAAACGCCTTTAATACCGTTCAAAATTTAATAAAAAACAATCAAATTAGTGCAGGTCACGATATTGGAAGTGGAGGATTAATTACCACTTTGTTGGAACTTTGCTTTGCCGATAACAATATAGGTGCAGAAATTAATTTTACTGCTTTTCAAGAAAAAGATTTAGTTAAAATTTTATTTTCGGAAAATATTGGGCTTGTTTTGCAAACAAAAAATGATTCAGAATTTGAAAAAGCGTTTGATGGTTTAGAATATTTCAAAATTGGAAACATTACCCAAAACCTTTCTACCGAAAACGGAGCTAAATTGAAAATAATTCAAAATGGAAAACATTTAAATTTGGATATTTCTGATTTGCGAGATAAATGGTTTGAAACTTCATTCTTATTAGACCAAAAACAAACAAAAAACGGAAAATCTTTAGAACGATATGAAAATTTTGCACACCAACCTTTAAAATATACTTTTCTTAAAAATTTTGATGGAAAAAAACCAGTAATTGATGCTACAAAACAACGTCCAAAAGCCGCTATTATTCGAGAAAAAGGAAGTAACTCTGAACGTGAAATGGCAAATGCAATGTACTTGGCAGGTTTTGATGTAAAAGATGTTCATATGACTGATTTAATTTCTGGGCGTGAAAATCTTCAAGACATTCAGTTTATTGGAGCTGTGGGCGGATTTTCGAATTCTGATGTTTTGGGTTCGGCAAAGGGCTGGGCTGGCGCATTTTTATACAATGAAAAATCTAAATTGGCATTAGATAATTTCTTGAAACGAGATAATACATTATCGGTTGGAATTTGCAATGGTTGTCAACTTTTTATGGAATTAGAAATCATTAATTCGGATCACGAAGTGCACGGAAAAATGAAACATAATGATTCACATAAACACGAAAGTATTTTTACATCGGTAATTGTGCAAGAAAACAATTCGGTGATGTTGAATACCTTGGCTGGTAGTGCTTTAGGTGTTTGGGTTTCGCATGGTGAAGGAAAATTTAATTTGCCAATGGCAGAAGAAAATTATAATATAGTTGCCAAATATGGTTATGAAAATTATCCTGCAAACCCAAATGGATCCGACTATAATACGGCAATGTTATGCGATAAAACGGGTCGCCATTTGGTAATGATGCCGCACATTGAACGCTCAACTTATCCTTGGAATTGGGCAGAATATCCTAAAGAAAGAAATGATGAGGTTACGCCTTGGATTGAAGCATTTGTAAATGCTAGATTGTGGATTGAAAATCAAAATAAGAAATGATTAAAACCTTTATTATAGATTTGAAAAAAATACGAATTGGAGGATTCAAAAACAGATTTTTTTAAGCTAGAAATTGAAAACTTCGCCAACATAGGGCTATACTTAAAACCAAACAAAATTTCAAACTATTTCTTTTCTGTATCCAACTGTTTCCGGCTTTTATAGGCTTTTAAATATTCTCCTTTTGGCGTACCATCGTCGAATGAACTCCATTTAACCAAAGTTCTAACTCCTTGACGTGCTTGTTCATTAGTCCAATTTTCATATTCAATTCTATATAATGCGGAATACATTTCGGCACGACCAATGCCATGGTAGCAATGAATTAAAACAGGATAATTTGCGGGATTGTCCATTATTTTAAAATACGAATCAAGATTTTTTTGAACTGGAACTTGATCGGAACCATTATTAAAATAATTTACTCCTTTTATTTTTGCAATTGCCTCTTTCTCGGCAGTTAATTCTG
>JAYUFJ010000218.1:0-5179 GCA_043738775.1 Flavobacterium sp.
TTTTAAAAATTATTTATCTTTTACTTCTGTCATATCGCTCAAGTGCAATTGCAAAGCGGTTACCGATATACTTATTTCCCAAAATGAAATTCCTAATGAAATCAATAACGAAAGCAAGCTAAAGCCAAATAAATAAATGCCAATTTGATTTAAATTTAAAAATAAAAGTAACATTGCAAAAACGGATAGAAACAAGCTTAGCACCCCAAAAAGCTGCATATATCGAATTAAAGTAATCCGTAAATTGAGGTTTTTAATTTGTAATAAAATACTTTTAGTATGCTGTTCATCATAACTTTTTTTCAATCCACGAACAATTTGTGCAATGGTTAAAAAACGATTGGTATAAGCTAATAAAATTAATGAAGTTGCAGAAAAGAGTAGAGCAGGAGTCGCTATTTGTAAAGTCATGTTTTATTACAAATTTCGTTATTTTTTTGATTTAAATTTTATCTATTTAAAATTTTTTATAAAAAATAAATATACAAATCGGTAAAAGAAGACCCGAACAATTTAAATCGTGATATAAAACAGGAAACATCGTCAACAATAGGAAATTTAAAATTTACTTTTAAAAAAAATAAAGCCCACCATAAAATTTATGGCAGGCTATTATTTAAAATTTATAAGTAAAATACTTCAAATTTATTTTTCAACTTTTATGTTTGTTCTTACTTTATCAACTCAAAACTACGCTTAATAAAGTCCGTTAAGTCGGCACCTTTAAGTAATCCTTGGGAAATTTTTGCCAAATCTAAAGCTTGTTTAACCAAATGCTCTTGAACCGATTTATCATCAGTATTTAAAATTTTTGTTGCCAATTCCGAATTTGAATTTACTACCAAATTGTACATTTCAGGCATATTACCCATCCCAAACATTCCGCCACCGCCGCTTTGACTCATTTCTTTCATACGTCGCATAAATTCGGGTTGTGTAATTATAAATGGCGAAGCATTGCTGTCCATTGCTTCTAATTGAACATTGTAAGTTGGTTTTGGAACTAAAGATTCAAGTACAGTTTTCAATTTTTCAGTTTCAGAATCCGATAATTTCGAAATTTGAGATTCTTCTTTTTGAATTAATTTTTCTATCGAATCACCATCAACTCTCACAAAAGTTAAATTCTCATTATCACTTTCTAATTTTTGAATTAAATGCGAAATAATTGGCGAATCTAGTAATAAAACTTCATAACCTTTGTTCTTAGCCGCTTCAATATAACTGTGTTGAGAATCTTTGTTGGAAGCATATAAAACAACTACTTTTCCATTTTTATCTGTTTGATTTAAAGCAATTTTCTCTTTCAATTCATCAATCAAATAGTATTTTTCATCAACAGTCGGGTATAAAACGAAACTGCTTGCTTTTTCATAAAACTTTGGTTCAGATAACATTCCGTATTCTAAAACAATTTTTATATCGTTCCATTTTTTCTCAAAATCTTCTCTATTTTCAGTAAACAACGCTTTTAATTTATCGGCAACTTTACGAGTAATGTAATTTGAGATTTTTTTAACAGCGCCATCAGCCTGTAAATAGGAACGTGAAACATTTAACGGAATATCTGGCGAGTCAATTACACCTTTCAACATACCAAGAAATTCGGGTACAATTCCATCAACATTATCGGTTACAAAAACTTGATTTTGGTATAATTGTATTTTATCTTTCTGAATTTGCATATCCGTACTCATTTTTGGGAAATACAAAATTCCTGTCAAATTAAAAGGATAATCAACATTTAAATGAATATGAAACAAAGGATTTTCAAATTGCATTGGATACAACTCTCTGTAAAATTCTTTATAATCCTCGTCTTTTAAATCTGTTGGTAGTTTTGTCCAAGCTGGGTTTGGATTATTAATTATGTTATCAACTTCAATCTCTTCTGGTTTAGCGCCTTCTTCGGCATCTTCGGGTAACGGTAAAGTTTCTTTACGAGTTCCAAATTTAATTGGAATAGGCATAAACTTATTGTATTTATTCAATAAATCACGAATTTTTCCTTCTTCCAAAAAGTCCAAAGAATCTTCGGCAATGTGTAAAATAATTTCCGAACCACGCGTTGTTTTATCGGATGAAACTAAAGTAAATTCTGGACTTCCATCGCAAGTCCAATGTGCTGCGGGTTCATCTTTATAAGATTTAGTAATAATTTCCACTTTTTCGGCAACCATAAATGCCGAATAAAAACCTAGACCAAAATGGCCAATAATACCAGAATCTTTTGCAGAATCTTTATATTTATCCAAAAACTCTTCTGCTCCAGAAAATGCTATTTGATTAATGTATTTCTCTACTTCTTCCAAAGTCATACCTAATCCTTGATCAATAATGTGCAATTTTTTTCCTTCTTTATCAATTTTTACTTCAATAATTGGGCTACCATATTCCACACTTGTTTCGCCAGTAGTTGTTAAATGCTTCAATTTTAATGTTGCATCCGTTCCATTTGAAATTAATTCTCTCAAAAAAATCTCGTGGTCACTATATAAAAACTTCTTAATTAAAGGAAAAATGTTTTCTACCGAAACATTAATTTTACCTGTGCTCATATTTTAAATTTTAAGTTAAATATTTTTTTAAATTGTTTCAAATTCAATACCAAATTCAATAAAATGACAAATTGACACTATAAGTCATTGTACCTATTAAGTATAAAGTCATTTTTAAATAATTTGATTTTTTCAGTTTGTAATTTTTTACATAAAAGTGAATTCAAATGAATAACTTTCAATTATAAATTTTTTAGTAAAAATGTATTCATTTTAAATTTTTGCAGACTATCTTTGTTAAATAACTTAAATTATAAATTATGAAAAAAAATATTTTATTACTATTAGTTGCTATTACTTTATTTTCTTGTAAAATACAAACTGCAACTAATGCCAAATTGGATACAAAATTGGAGGTAGCAATTAAAGGAAATTGGTCAATTTCATCTGTAACTTACCCTGGTTCCGAGTATTTTAAAGCTACTGCTTTTGATTTGTGTGATACCAAGTGTATGGTTGGTAGTAATTGGAAATTTGTTTCTAATAATAATAAAGGAAATATGGCTATTAATAGCCCTACTTGTACTTCTTTTACTTCACCAATTACTTGGTTTATTAATAAAGATGGTGAATTCGTTATGAAAATTTTAGACAATCAAAAGGCTAAAAAAGTAACTACGGGTTATGTTTTACGTGTTGCCAACCAAACGGAGTCTTCTTTTCAACTAATTGATAAAATGGATGTTGGAGGAAAAATGGTTGATGTAATTTATACTTTTAATAAAATTTAATTTAAAACGAAATGAAAAAAATAATAATTTTAACGTTAGGTTTAGTACTAACTTTTGGATCACTTTTAACAAGTTGCGAAGCTGTAAAAAACACAAATAGAACCCAGCGTGGCGCAGGAATAGGTGCTGTTGCAGGAGGGATTTTAGGAGCTGTAATTGGAAACAATGTTGGTGGTGGCGGAAACGGTGCTTTAGGTGCAGTTTTAGGTGGCGTAATTGGAGGTGTTGCAGGTGGTGTTATTGGTAATCGAATGGATAAACAAGCTCGACAAATTCAAGAAGCCTTACCTGGAGCGCAAGTAGAACGAGTTGGAGAAGGGATTAAATTAACATTGGGTGAAAATTCAGTGCGTTTTGATACTGGAAAATCAACATTAACTCCTACTGCAAAAGCAAATTTAGACCGTTTAGTACCTGTTTTTAAAGAATATCAAGATACTGATATTGTAATTTATGGTTACACAGATAGTACTGGAAATGTTGATTCAAACCTAAAATTATCTGATGCAAGGGCTAGTTCGGTAAAAAGTTATTTAGCAACAAAAGGATTAAGTACTGCTCGTTTTTCTACAAAAGGAATGGGTATTGCGGATCCGATAGGAAGCAATGACACTACTGACGGAAAATCGTTAAATAGAAGAGTAGAATTTGCAATTACTGCAAATCCAAAAATGGTTGAAGATGCCAAAAAACAATCAGGGAATTAAATTATTTTTAAATAAAAAATTTTTAAAACCGACTCAACATTAAAATTTGAGTCGGTTTTTTTATTGAAACGCATCAAAAGCTGGTAAAGCTTTGTTATTAAAATCCCACAAACATTGATTCTCCCAAGCCGAACCAGTTGTAGATGTAGCCGTATTACCATTAAACGAAACCCAATCGGGAGCCCAATATACAAAACCTATTCCTTTATTGTTTGGGATATTTTTTAAAATCGAAATCATTTTCAAAATAAAATCTTTTTGTCCTCCTTGAGGAGTTGGTGGATAAATTGGAATAATTTGATTTAAATTGCCTATGTAATTGTTTAAACTATCATTGTAACTTAAAGTAAATGGATAAGCTACTTCAACCAGCATAATTTCTTTGTTAAAAATAGCTGATAAATCGTTTAATTTTGTTTGAACCAAATTCAAGTCTTTAGTTTGAAATTGCGGGTAATATGAAAGTCCAATAACATCATAATCAATTGGATAGGTAATTAATTGATTTAAAAAATATATCGAATTTTCAACACTTGAATGATGAAAAATTACTTTTGTAGTGCTTCCACAAACTTCACGAACAGCCTGTGAGCCCTTATTGAAAAGTGCAGCATAATTAATCCAATTATTGTTAAATGTATTCCACACTTTACCGTAATTCCATAAAAAACCACTGTCAGTTTCATTACCTATTTGTACAAAATCGGGTGTAGTGCCTTGGTTTTTAAGTTCGCTAAGTACTTGTTTTGTGTAAGTATAAACTTGTGTTTTAAGATCCTCTAAAGTCAAATTTTGCCAAGCTACAGGAGGTGTTTGATTTGCAGGATCCGTCCAAGTGTCGGAATAATGAATATCAAGCAATAATGACATATTGTTTTGTTTTATTCGTAAAGCATAACTTTTTACAGCTGCTAAACCGTTTAATCCGCTTGAAGGATTGCACCATAATTTTAATCGAATTAAATTGGTTCCTTTTAGCTTTACAAATGGTAATACTGAAATTGGGTTGTTGTTTTCATCTCTATAAAAAACATTGAAACTTTCTAATTCGGGTTGAAACGACAAATCCATTCCTTTATAAAAAACTTGATTTGTAGAATTTAATAATAAAAGATCGCTAGTTTTTTCTTCACTCTTATTATGTGAACATGAAGCTAATAGGAAAAAAAATAATTGAATTTTT
>JAYUFJ010000219.1:0-1833 GCA_043738775.1 Flavobacterium sp.
AATTGTATTTTGGCTGTAAGTTCTAAATCTTCGAAAGATAAAATTGATATGTTACGCACTATGGGAGCCAAGGTTTATGTGTGTCCTGCCAATGTATCAGCCGATGATGAGCGGTCCTATTATAGTGTAGCCAAGCGATTACACGAGGAAACAAAAGGTTCAGTTTACATTAACCAATACTTTAATCAACTTAATATTGATGCTCATTACGCAACAACAGGTCCGGAAATTTGGGAGCAAACTTCTGGTAAAATAACACATTTAATTGCTTGTAGCGGAACTGGAGGTACTATATCTGGAGTTGCAAAATTTTTAAAAGAAAAGAATCCAAATATTCGGATTTTAGGCGTTGATGCATTTGGATCTGTGTTAAAAAAATACCACGAAACAAAAGAATTCGACAGTAGCGAAATTTATCCGTACCGAATTGAAGGTTTAGGAAAAAACTTGATTCCAACAGCAACCGATTTTGAAGTTATTGATAAATTTACAAAGGTAACAGATGAAGCAAGTGCTCACAAAGCCCGTGAAATTGCAAAGCGTGAAGGCTTATTTGTAGGATATACATCGGGTGCAACTCTTCAAGCTGCCGAACAATTTGCCGAAGAAGGCGAATTTACTTCAGAAAGTAATATTGTTTTAATTTTTCCTGATCATGGTTCTCGATATATGAGTAAAATTTTTAGCGACGATTGGATGAACGAGCAAGGTTTTTTCGATTCTATTAATGAGGAAGAAACCCAAAGGATTGAATATATAAAATAAAAAAGAGTAGAATTTTATTTCTACTCTTAGTTTTTAATTTAAAATATATTAATTTAATTTTCCTTAAACTTTCGATTCCAAATTTCCGAATTAAAATTTTTACCGGATAAAAAGAAATAATATGAAAATGAAGCAATAATTGCTTTGAACATAAAAAGAAATAGTATAAATGGAGCCAATGGAACTTCTTTACTTAAACTATCTAAAGGTGTAAAATACGTAATCAAAAAACTTATAACGCCGCAAAAAATAACAAAATTCATTAAGTTTTTAAAAGGTAAAACCGATATTTTACGCAATGGATGTAAGTCATTTCCCCATTTGTGAATTAAATAAAAATAATTGTTTCCAATTGGCGCAAATAGCAATGGATCGTCATAGTTTTGAAGTTGAAACGTTTTACTTGGAGCAATAATTTTAAAACCTTGTAATGTAGTTCGATGGGTTTTTTCTAAAAATCTAATTTTAGAAATAGCCTCTTCGGGAATTTCGTTTTTAAATAAATGACTGTCCAAAAAACGCAAACGGTAATCAATTGAAATTGTTTTTATTTGTTCAATATGAAAAATATTTTCGGTTTCAAGTAAATCAAACTCAAAATTGTTAGCAATTGTTGAACTTTTCGATTTTAGGTGGTTTTCAATTTGTTCACGATCAATTCTATTTTCGTTTAAAATTAACTTAACTTCATCTAAAATTGCTGTTTCCGATTTGAACTTACTTCTTTTTGAAATTAATTCATCTAACAAGGATTTGGTATTTATTATCATCTTGAAAGTTTTTAATTAATAATTAGAATAAATTATTATGAATATAAAATTAGACTTTTTTTTAATTGAATTATAACTTTCTATGAATTATTTTTGTTGAACTAAAGTTAAATTTAATTAAACAAAATAAATATTTCGTTACTAACGAAAAAATTATATTTTGAAATAAAGCATTAATTTTTGTTAATTTTAAATGAAATCTTATTCAAGTAATAAATACAGTTTGGAAAAATAAATTAATGATTTTTATAATTTTTTTTATGAATTTAGATTTTATAAATTTGGCAATTTATATTTT
>JAYUFJ010000220.1:0-1833 GCA_043738775.1 Flavobacterium sp.
GACTTAATGGAAAAAGAAATTTGGCAACGTTCAAAAACGGATACTGTTGGTTTAAAAGCATTTTACGAAACTCAAAAAGAAAAATATTTATGGAAAACACGCGTTAATGCAGTGATTTTATCATCAACCAAAATAGATGTTGTAAAACAAGCCATAGATTTATTGGGTAAAAACGAAACTATAAAAACTATAAAAGAAAAAATAAATACCAACGATGTGGTAAACATTATGGCAACCGAAGGCGTTTTCGAAGAAAACGCAACAGCCTTGCCTAAAGAAACCAAAATGCAAATTGGAACATCGAATATTATAAAACAAGGTGATTATTATTATGTAACTAAAATCGACAAAGTGATTCCAGCAGGCACTAAATCATTTGACGAAAGTAAAGGCAAAGTTATAAACGATTATCAAACCTATTTAGAACAAAACTGGGTTGCCAACCTTAAAAAAGAATTTACTATAAAAGTAAATCAAGACGTTTTTGAAAAAGTTAAAAAACAAATAAAGAAATAAAACCCAAAATGAACAATCAATTTAATAAAAAGTTAGTATCTATTTTCACCTTGTTTTTCGTTTTAAACGTTGCAATGGCTCAAGAAATTATCAAAGAAAAAGACACCATAAAACCTCAAATAGTTAATTTAAAACACAAACGGGTTGATGGAATCATTGCTACAGTTGGCGATTTTAATGTTTTAGATTCCGATATAGACAAGTCGTTACTTGAAATATCAAGTCAAGGCGGTTCAATTAAAGATATCACCCGTTGTCAAATGTTGGGTAAGCTATTAGAAGATAAATTGTATGCCCACCAAGCCATACAAGATTCGGTAGTCGTTAAAGATGAAGAAGTTAAAGAAAAAATGAACCAACAAATCGATTATATGGTAGAACAATTAAAATCGATGGAAAATGTAATAAAATATTTCAAAAAAAGCAATGAAGACGATTTTAAAACCGACTTATTCGAAATTTTGAAACAGCAAAAATTAGCAGCCGAAATGCAGCGAAAAATTATTGACCCAATTACAATTACACCCGAAGAAACTCGCGTTTTTTTTAAAAAAATACCTGAAAAAGACCGACCAATTTTTGGAACTGAACTTGAAATTGCTCAAATAGTTGTAGCACCAAAAGTCTCGGAAATTGAAAAGCAAAAAGTTATAGATAAGTTAAAATTAATTCGCGCCGAAGTTATTGCAGGTGGAAGTTTCACAACCAAAGCCGTACTCTACACCGACGATATAGGATCACGTTCCACAGGAGGTTTTTACAAAATAACAAAAAAAACACCATTCGTAAAAGAATTTAAAGACGTTGCCTTTTCATTACAAGAAGGCGAAATCTCCGAACCTTTTGAAACCGAATTTGGATTTCACATCATTATGCTTGAAAAAATTAAAGGTTTAGAATTAGAATTGCGTCATATTTTATTAATTCCAAAAGTTTCAGACGAATCTTTAAAAGAAGCCAAAGAAAAAATCACTTTAATAAAAAAACGTATTCTTGATAAAGAAATTACCTTTGCCGAAGCCGCCCGAACAATGTCAGACGAAAAAGAAACGCGTGCCAATGGCGGAACTTTAATAAACCCAAAAACTCAAGATACCCATTTTGAACTAACCAAAATGGATCCCGAATTGTATGCCGATGTTAACAATTTAAAAAGTGGCAACATCACAAACGTACTTTTAACAGACGATCCAAAAGCTGGAAAAAAGTATAAAATTATTATGGTAACTAACAAAATTGAAGACCATACAGCCGATTATAGTAAAGATTACACCAAAATTAAAGAATTGGCTTTAAAAGAAAAACAATTGAATGCCA
>JAYUFJ010000221.1:0-1833 GCA_043738775.1 Flavobacterium sp.
ATTAAATAATCAGTTCCGATATCATAAAACTTATAAGCAGTTCTTAAATTAAGCTGTTTAATAATTTCTAAATTAAAATCAACCTGTAAACTGTTGGCAAACGATTTTCCTTTTAAATTGTAAAACAATGCTTGCTGTGGCGAATTAAACAAATCAACAACAACTTGATTTTGAAAATCGGTTCGGAACAAGTCAAAACCTGCATCAGCTTTTTTACCAAACATAGTAAAATTTTGATTAAAACTTATTCCATAATTCCAAGCTGTTTCTGGATTCAATCCATAAGTTTTTCCATCGGAATTTAAAATTGAAAAAACTCTAGAGCTTGCAAAAAGTTGCTGATTTTCGGCATAAATATTTGCCAATCGTTTTCCTGATCCTATTGAAAATTTAACAACTCCATTTTCCCAAGGAAGGTATTTTGCGTGAAACCGAGGTGTAAAAAAAACACCTATTCTGTTATGGTAATCTATTCGTCCGCCAAGAATAAAACTGAATTTATCACCTTTATTATTGGTGTATTCAAAAAATGCTCCTAATGAATTATCAGTTCTTGAAACATCAGCTGTAGTAACAAATTCGGCATATTTATCTAATGTAAAATTCAATCCAGTTGAAAATTTATGGTTAGTATTGTTTATTATTGAATTGAAAATCAAATTTGAATAAACACTTTGTTGCTGAATATTGTATTGATTTAAACCAAAATACGATTCTTGGTTGTGGTTGGTAAACGCATTTTGAAATCCGATACTTTGAAACGGCATATCTTTAAAAACGTAGCCTACTTTTGAAGAAAATTCAAAACGATTCGTATTTATTTCCGAACCCCAAGCGTTGGTTGTCAATTTATCTATTTTCGGATTAAAATTCAATTGGCCAGTTTGTTTTTCATCTTTCATTGATTTAAAATTTAAAAAAGCTACCCAACCACTATCTGGGTTTGAATATTGCCAACGGCTTATAACATTAATTTGTTTTGCAAGCGGATTGTCAAGAAAACCATCATTATTAGTATCGTTTTTGGCAATTCTTGTGTTTCCGTGAACAAACAAACTTGTTGCCCAATGATCGGTAATCTGCTTATTAAAATGGGTGTTAAGTTCAAAGCGAGAATCGGTTGAACCATAAGCGTTTAAAAAAAACGGAATGTCTTTTAAAGGCTTTATTAATTCGGTATTTATTTGCCCAGAAATACTTTCGAAACCATTTATTACGCTTCCTGATCCTTTGGTAATTTGAATGCTTTCAACCCAAGTTCCTGGTGTAAAAGACAATCCGTAGGTTTGCGATGCACCTCGAACAGACGGAATGTTTTCTTCTGAAATTAGTAAATACGGACTGGTTAACCCTAGCATTTTTACTTGCTTTGTTCCTGTTAAAGCATCGGCAAAATTAACGTCTATTGATGGATTAGTTTCGAAACTTTCTGCCAAATTACAACAAGCTGCTTTTAACAATTCTTTGCTCGAAACTATTGAAGTTGTGGTGATGCTTGATATGGATTTTTGTATTGCTCGTTTTTGATTTTCAATTTTTACTTCTTCAAGTTTTTCTTGACAGAATGTTGTAAAGAAAAACAATAAAGTTAGTATTAACATTATATTTTTCATAAATTAATTGGTTTTTTAATTACGTAATTGTTTTTAATAAAAATTCTTTTTTTGTTTAAATCAAGAAATAAATCTTAATAAACCTGTTAAAAGAATTTAAAATAAATTCGGATTAAAAAATCAATAGTAAAAAATAAATTGGCAGTTTAATTGATAGAGTGGTGGTGCATTTGCATTACAAAAATAATTTAAAGTAATTATCTTGTTTAAATTTTGTTTT
>JAYUFJ010000222.1:0-5165 GCA_043738775.1 Flavobacterium sp.
GGATCAATTAGAAAATTTTTAAAATCAAATGGAACTCGAGAAAAAAAAGATGCTTACGGGTGTTCGGTTAAAACTTATTTAAAAGATTTTGGAGGTTACGAAACACAAAATATTGTTGCCAAAAGCAATGCTCGAGTTTGATGTTTATGAAAACTTGTGAATAATAAAAATTGTTGGTCGATTGTGAAGGTCAACAGGATTTTTTTTCCATTCTATAACTCGCATCGTTTTTATAAATTCTGTTGGTAATGAAATATCTGTTGCAATACATAGCTGCGTATTTGGTTGCAATGTTTGAAATAAATCTTCTACTAATTTATTATTTCTATAAGGTGTTTCTATAAACAATTGTGATTGATTTTTATCTTGAGATAATTTTTCAAAGTTTTTTAAAGCGTTTTTTTTATCTACTTTATCTATAGGAAGATAGCCATTAAATGCAAAACTTTGTCCGTTCATTCCACTAGCCATCATTGCCATTAAAATTGAACTTGGCCCAACTAATGGTACAACTTGGATTCCTTTTTCGTGAGCTAATTTTACTATAACAGCACCAGGATCGGCAACACCAGGGCAACCTGCTTCACTCATTAAACCAACATTTATTCCGTTTAAACAAGGTTGAATCATTTTAATATGTTCACTTATTTCGGTATGTTTGTTCAATGAGCTTAAAATTAAATCGGACTGAACTTTGGTAGGCACAACACTTTTAATAAATTTTCTTGCTGTTTTTTCATTTTCAACTATGTAATTCTCGATTAATTCAATAACTCTTGGAATTGTTTGCGCCAAAACATCCATTGGTTCACATTCGCCCATAGTTACTGGAATCAAATATAGTTTTCCTTTTGGTTTCATTAATTTTTAAAATTCAAAATAAAAATAAGTTTTATAAAGATAATTTCTTGTGAATATCTTCAACATATTTTTTAAACTGCTTGTCGGTCGACACTAGGTTGTCTACAGTTTTGCATGCGTGAAGGACTGTTGCATGGTCTCTATCGCCTATTTGAGAACCAATATTAGCCAAAGATGCTTTTGTGAATTTTTTAGCAAAAAACATGGCCAATTGTCTAGCTTGAACTATGTGACGCTTTCGAGTTTTTGATTGTAATACATCTAAATCCACCTGAAAATAGTCAGATACAACTTTCTGAATATATTCTATTGAAACCTCACGTTTTACATTTTTAACAAATTTTTCTACAACGTTTTTGGCTAAATCTAGGTTGACTTCTTTTTTATTGAATGATGATTGTGCAATTAAAGAAATTATTGCACCCATTAATTCGCGAACATTAGATTTAATGTTTTGAGCAACGTATTCTATTATTTCTTCGGGCATTTCAACACCGTCTCTGAACAGGATATTTTTTAAAATAGCAATTCTCGTTTCATAATCGGGTTGATGCAATTCGGCAGATAATCCCCATTTAAAACGAGAAAGTAACCGTTGCTCAATGTCTTGCATATCAACGGGCGCTTTATCCGAAGTTAAAATTACTTGTTTTCCATTTTGGTGTAAGTAATTAAAAATATGAAAAAAAACATCTTGGGTTCCTGTTTTTCCCGAAAAAAACTGAACGTCATCAATTATTAAAACATCAATTAATTGATAAAAATGAATAAAATCATTTCTATTATTTTGCTTTACAGAATCTATATATTGTTGAGTAAAAATTTCTGCAGAAATGTAAAGTACAGTTTTTTCTGGATATTTATCTTTAATTTCAACACCAATAGAATGAGCCAGATGGGTTTTTCCTAGTCCGACACCACCAAAAATTAATAGTGGATTAAAAGAAGTTCCACCAGGTTTATTGGCAACTGCCATTCCTGCCGATCGAGCTAGTCTGTTAGAATCACCTTCTAAAAAATTATCAAAACTATAGTTTGGATTAAGTTGTGATTCAATTTTTAAATTTCTAATACCTGGTATTACAAATGGATTTTTTAATTCAGGATTTAAATTTTTATAAGGAGCATCAACTTCTTGTGATTTAATAGGGCTTCTGTTATTACTAGGCAATTGCTCGGTAAATGGAAGTTTGTTGCCATAAGTGTTTTCCATTTTAATTTTATAGAGTAACTTTGCCGAAGCACCAAGTTCTTTAGTCAATGCCGATTTTAATAATTTCACATAATGTTCTTCAAGCCATTCGTAAAAAAATTTACTTGGAACTTGAATATACAACGCATTGTCAGTTAACTCTACCGATTTGATAGGTTCGAACCAAGTTTTGTAGGCTTGATCTTGAATATTGTCTTTAATAAATGACAGACAATTTTCCCAGACTGATTGCGCAGTTATAGACATAGAAACTTTAAAGTTTTTGAATTATTAATAATTTTAAAACAAAAAAACGAGGGTTAATTCTCATTCAATTCGAGATTACAAATATGTGAACAAATTTTCAATAAAAAAAGTATTTTACTATTGAATTTTAAGAAATTTTGTTGTAAGTGCTAACACAAATTTAATAAAAACTATTGTTAAAATAACAATTTAATTAAACTAATTTAATGAAAGATTTAAAAGGACACGATGTTCATTTACGGGTACGGTATTCTGAAACTGATCAAATGCGAGTTGTTTATCACGGAAGTTATATTCCTTATTTTGAGATAAGTAGGGTTGAATGGTTAAGAAGTAAAGGTATTACCTACAAATCGTTAGAAGATAACGGCATAGCTTTACCAATTGTAAACATGAATATTAATTATAAAAAACCTGCTCTTTACGATGATGTTTTAATTGTTAATACAAAGCTTAAAAGTTACAGTGGTGTAAAAATAGAGTTTGAGTGCGAAATACGAAATGAAATGCAAGAGTTATTAACATTTGCTACTTTTTTATTGGTTTTTATAGATATAAATACAGGAAAACCAATTTCTCCACCCGATTATATTTTAGAAATTATTTTGAAAAATAGTTAGCCCTGATTTTCATTTTAACTTCAATTAAACTATTAAAAAATGTCGAATATTATTTCGACATTTTTTGTTCTATTATTTATATTTTAAAGCTTAATTCTATTTTTTTTTGATAAACGATTTCTATATTTTTTTTCTTAAACAAATTTTTTCTTTTGTTTTTAATATAGTTTTAAAAGTGTTTTTTTTACTCTAGATAAAAAAGTTGATAATATTAAAATATATTTTGTGAAATAATTTTAAATTAAAAAAAGGCATTTTTTTTAAAAAAGTGCCTATTCTTAATATGTGTTTAATATACTTTTTTAAAATATTTTTTGGTTACACGCGAACAATATTCGCTCCCAAAGCCCGCAAACGCTCATCAATACGTTCATATCCTCGATCAATTTGTTCAATATTTTGAATTGTACTGGTTCCTTTTGCCGAAAGTGCTGCAATTAACAACGATATTCCTGCTCGAATGTCGGGAGAGCTCATTGTAGTTGCTTTTAATTGTGATTTAAAATCGTGACCCATTACTACTGCTCTGTGTGGATCGCAAAGCATAATTTTGGCTCCCATATCAATTAATTTATCAACAAAAAACAACCTACTTTCAAACATTTTTTGATGTATTAAAACATCACCTTTGGCTTGGGTTGCTGTGACCAAACAAATACTTAATAAATCGGGTGTGAATCCTGGCCAAGGCGCATCGGCTATAGTTAATATAGAACCATCAATATCTGTTTTAACTTCATATCCATCAATATGAGCTGGAATATAAATATCATCTCCACGACGTTCTAATGTTATTCCGAGTTTTCTAAAAGTATTTGGAATTACTCCTAAATTATCCCAACTTACATTTTTAATAGTTATTTCGCTTTTGGTCATTGCAGCCAATCCTATCCAACTTCCTATTTCAATCATATCTGGAAGAATTCTATGCTCACAACCGCCCATATTTTCAACCCCTTCAATAACCAACAAGTTCGACCCAATACCCGAAACTTTTGCTCCCATAGCATTCATCATTTTACACAGTTGCTGTAAATAGGGTTCGCATGCAGCGTTGTAAATTGTAGTTGTTCCGTTGGCTAATACTGCTGCCATTACAATATTCGCAGTTCCTGTTACCGATGCTTCGTCAAGCAACATATAAGCCCCTTGAAGTTTTCCTTCTATTTCAACTCCATAAAAATGGTCTTCACGATTGTATCTAAATTTGGCACCAAGATTTATAAACCCCTCAAAATGAGTGTCTAATCTTCGCCTTCCTATTTTGTCGCCTCCTGGTTTCGGAATGTAACCTTTTCCAAATCGAGCCAAAAGTGGTCCAACAATCATAATAGAACCACGTAAACTGCCACCTTCTTTTTTAAAAGCTTCGGTTTCTAAATAGCCAACATTTACATCATCGGCTTGAAAAGTATAAGCACCTTGACCAATTTTTTGAATTTTTACACCTAAGTTTCCTAAAAGTATTATCAATTTATTTACATCAATAATGTCCGGAATATTAGTAATTGTTACTTTTTGAGGAGTTAATAAAACAGCACACAATATTTGTAATGCTTCGTTTTTAGCACCTTGCGGAGTTACATTACCTTTAAGTTGTATGCCTCCTTCTATTTTAAAAGTTCCCATTTCTATGTATTAAGTTTAAATGTTTTAGGTTTAAAATGATTTATCATCGTTTAAACTATTAAACAATTTAAAACCAAGTTATTCCAATTTTTATTTTGGATTATTATTTTTTATAAAAGGTTTTTTACCATTCAATTGTTTTTTACCAGGCTGTATTTTTACATTTTTTTGCGTGTTTAAAAAACTTTTATTAGAAACTTTTTTGTTGGTTTTATTTAGTTCATTGGCATTTAATAGTTCTTCGGAGGATTGTTTTAAATTTATTTTTCCATCTGATAACTCATACAGATGCTCAAAAATAACATAGTCATCAACGGCATCTTTATTCCAGCTTAAATACGATTTTTTCATATGGTTGGCAATTACCAAAACCAAAGCATTTTTTATTTCACTATCTTCCCATTTATTAGCAACATCAATCATGTTTTTAATATTGTTACCATAAAAACGGTATTTTGGATACTTTTGAGGATAAGGCAAGCGATCGGGTTTAAAATTCACTTCTTCACGAGTTGGAATCGGGTAAGGAGAATCAACTTTCAATCGAAAATTGGACATAACAAACAATTGATCCCACAGTTTATGTTGAAAATCAA